>JASHSN010000477.1 GCA_030038695.1 Nitrososphaeraceae archaeon | reverse complement strand
TCTTCAATACGCTGTGCAGAATTCTTTATTTCTTCCTTCAGATCTGTAGAACGACTGCCAAAATATGCTTCATTTCTTTGACGGAGAGTTTTTAAATGCTGTTGCCTAATTTCGAACTTCTTCTTGAAATCTGGTATCATCGTTATTAGGCTTTTCACTTGACCTGCCACCTTCATAGTATCTTTGAGGCATATCTTCTCACTAATCAATGCTTTTTCAATTTCGGATAGTATATCTAGATAGGGAGTTAGCTCTGTTTCTGAAAAAATGATCCACGGCTCTTCTGTCAAAACTCTTAATCGCTCAGATGTCTGCTTCGTTATGCCATAGGAATATTTCGTAAATGCCCTCGACACTGGACTGAAAAGATCGAGCAATTCCTTATGCGCCTCTTCTTCTTCGTCTTCTAGTCGCTTGATTTCTTCTCCTATCTTTGCAGCTTCGTGGAATTCAGGAGAGTTTTCGATGCTTGTCATTCGACTGTTTAATTCCCTAAGAACCATTTGTAGTTGCATTATTTCATTGCGAGTGTGCTCGATACTTTTTTGGTCTTGTTCGATTGTACTGGTCTTATTAGATAGTTGGTTTAGGAGGTCAGAACACTTTAGGAAAGGTCCTTGATCGTTATCGAATTTTACGAGGATAGAATTCATCTTTTTAGATAAAGAGTAGAGTGTTTCAAATTCATCTTTTAACTTCCCGGCATATTTTTTGATGAAAACGTTGAATACTCTGTTGTGGGATCCGCTAACTTCCCTAAACCGATTGGTAAGGGCTTCCAACCTTTGTTTAAACTTGATAGCATCATTGTATGATTTTGGTAAAGGTAATTCCATTGACGATTCTCTCCTTAAACTCGTAACTACTGTTCTCTTTGAAACTTCTACAATCGACTCAAATTTTGGTTCTTCGACCTTTATCTTCTCCCTTTCCAAATCATTGGCTAGCTTTTCTATCGTGTTCAACGATTTTGCAACGGCATCTCTAATAGAATCCAGATCGCCGCATAATTCTTCGATCCTTCTCGATTCGATGCTTCTAATAAGCGCAAGTGCTTCTGATATGAGAACATTCTCAGATGTTTGTAATTGATTACTTCCAGTTTTTGCTTTCGATGACTCATCCTTTTTGTTGAAAAGTCTAAATCGAGGAGTCAATATCAACTTGATGATGAAAGGGTAAATAAACTGTTATGATTCTACAATATCATTGGTAAGGATGATTCTATATAATAGACTTGGATGCACTGCTCTATAGCAATGTTCATCCTGTTTGTGAAAATCCAAAGAAAACACGATTACGTTCAGATTCAATCCGAAACATAAAAAGGTTACCTTGTCATAATCTGCTCTAATTTCTTAAAATTAGCTTCTAAAGTTTGAATATCGGTATTGATTAGGATTTTTCCGTCCATATTGAATGCCACATTTTGATTGCGAACTTTACCTATTCGAGAATAAACTAATCCACCTATGCCTGACAATATTCTTTCGACCTTATCTGGTTCATGTGTCCCGATTATATATCTTGAGTGCGATTCAGAAAAAAGCAAATTATCGATCCTAGAACAAGAATTTGGTATCTTATCGACGGAAATCTCAAGGCCTACTCCTCCAAGAATTGCCATTTCGGAGAGAGCCACCGCAACTCCACCTTTTGAAGGATCGTGAGCACAACTCACAACTTCCTTGTCGATGAGTAGCAGAATGCTTTCAAGATTTAATTTGTTAATCTTCAAGTCGACCATTGGAACTTTGCCGCCAGTTATGTGGTGCACATATTCATAATATTCTGAACCACCTAGTTCGTCGGCAGTTTTACCAATAATAAAAATGGAATCTCCGTCTTTAAAGGAAGATTGTGTAATCAATCTTCTCTGTTCAATAAGACCAATCGCGCCAAGGACTGGTGAAGGTTTAATTGGTCCTTTTGGGGTTTCATTATAGAAGCTTACTTTCCCTCCAACGACAGGGATGTCCATGAATTTGCAAAAGTTAATTATTGCATGTACAGCCCTGCGAAAGCACCAAAATACTTCTGGCCTTTCAGGGTTTCCGAACTGCAAGTGATCAATGATCCCAATTGGGTAAGCTCCGGTGCATGCAACATTTCTGCATGCTTCTGATAGGCATCCCAGGGTTCCCTGATAGGGATCGATGTAGCAATGCTTTGAATTTCCATCTAGTTTCAGTGAAAGAAACGTACCATTTTTCAATGCCAGTACAGAAGCATCTGCGTATCCAGGCTTTATGACGGTGCGCAACCCTACTTCATGATCGTACTGGCGATAAATCCATTCCTTGCTAGCTACGTTCGGATTAGATAGCATCGAATGTAATACCTTAGTCAAATCTGATGGGGTTGCTGGCTGCTTGAATCCACGCTTTAATGCCGTAAGATGGGAGGGCCGTTTAGAAGATCTCTTAATTAGAGGTGCGTTTGCGACTAAGCTAGATGCAATATCCGCAACAATCCTTTTGTTAGATCTAATCACCAAATTGGAATGATTCTTGACCGTACCTAAAATTACATACTTGAGTTCGTACTTGTCAAAGATCTGCCTTACTTTATCAAATTTTAAATGGTCGGTAATTATCAGCATTCGTTCTTGAGATTCAGACAACATCAATTCTAGAGGTGACATTCCAGTCTCTTTGACATGGACATCCTTTAGTTCGATGTCAAAACCCATTCCTAAACTATCAGACAATTCTGACAAACAACAGGACAAACCTCCACCTCCCAGATCCTTCATAGCTTTAATTGCACCATCCTCTACAGCCTCGGTTATTGCCTCGATAAGCAGTTTCTCAAGGAACGGATCAGGAATTTGCACGGCGGACCTGTCGCTGTGTAAGTACGTCTTTGATGCAAAAGCTGCTCCATGAATCCCATCTCTTCCAGTCGGACCACCGACTAAGATAATCAAGTCATCATAATTGGCACGGTTTCTAACTATGGAGTCTCGTCTACCAAATCCTATACATGCTGTATCTATAAGACAATAATTAGTGAAAGATGGATCAAATTCTATTTCTCCAGCAATAGTGGGGACACCAACACAATTCCCGTAGTCGCCGATCCCTTTGACAGCGTATCTCAATAGCCATTCTGAATTAGAGCTGCCGGTTAACTCATCATCTGTCCGCGGTGGTGCAAATCGAAGTGCGTCCATCAGTGCTATCGGCCTGGTTCCCATGGAAAGGATGTCTCGTATGACGCCACCCACGCCTGTGGCCGCACCTCCGTAGGGATCTACCGCTGATGGGTGGTTGTGACTTTCGATATGAATTGTCACTACGAAACCATTTCCGATATCCAGCACACCAGCATCTTGGCCGGGACCTATTACAACACGTTTCCCTTTTTTAGGAAACATCTTAATGAACGCTTTCGATGATTTATAAGAACAGTGTTCAGACCATTCTGCTTCGACAAGTCCATTTTCAAGGTTATTCGGTACGCGATTCAATTTGGACTCGAGATATCTGGACTCCTCTTTACTAAGCCTCGTCATATGTCAGCCTCAGACCTATTTTCGTGGAACAGTTTTATTCACCTAGATGTGTGCAGAGAGACTTAAAGATCAAAGAAGCGTCAGATGATCCTCTAGCAAGAGCCCTTTCTGGATGAGGCATCATCCCCATTACGTTGCCTTCCTCATTGCACACTGCAGCAATGTGATCTGCCGATCCGTTTGGATTGTCATTAAAATACCGGAACACAACCTGTCTTTTCCTTAAAATGGTTTTTAAGAGCCGATTATTTGCTATAAACCTTCCCTCACCATGAGCAATCGCAATCTTCATGGTTTGATTTCTCTTGAATGAAGATGTGAATACTGTATTGTTGTTTTCGACCTTTATTGTTGTTTCTCTGCACACAAATAATAGAGAATTATTCTTAATTAATGCTCCAGGAAGTAAGCCACATTCAACTAGAATTTGGAAACCGTTGCAAATCCCCAGGATATTTCCTCCATCTTTAGCGACTTCCTTCAATCCCTTTGCAGCCGGGCTATGTGCAGCTATGGCGCCCGCACGAAGACGATCACCATATGCAAAACCGCCTGGAATTATGAGAGAATCGAATTCTGATAGATTTGAAGCTGTGTGCCATACGTATTGGGACGGAATATGCAATACATTATTAAGAATATGATGAACGTCTCGATCGCAGTTGCTGCCTGGGAAGACGACAATCCCGATTCTTGCCATAAGTAGAGATGTTTTTCAAGCTTCCAGTCACATATTAAAATCTTCATGAATTCAATGGCGATCCATTGATGAATTCACCTTCCCACTCCATTCTATACATTGTTTTATACATTCTATACATTATTTTATGCAATCACCCACCAGCCAGCTAGAGTGTCAAAAAGTGAGTGTTACACAGGCATTTTACTTCACACTTGCTTAGTGATTACTTTCACAGAACAATCACTAACAACAGGATTGAAAATCCGAAGTTCTTTACACATTTTTCGTACAATTTCTTCAGCTAAATTTTCAGATTTTGCTGTGACGACCATCATCAGGTTTTTGGCAGACCGTACTGATTTGATATTCGAGTATCCACCTTTGAGAATCAAATCTCTGTATATTGTATCTGCCTCGGGATCACTCACGTAGGGTTTATTCTTGATGGTAACCGAAACTAGAAAATCCAATTGTTTAGATCTCTTCATGAGCACATTAGCCCCTAAATATGCAGGTGTTATTCCAGAAAGTATTAATTAAATATTTGAAGGATCTGATTAAGATATTCGGTCATGTAGCTCAGCCTGGTTAGAGCGAAGGTTTTGTAAACCTTAGGCCGTGGGTTCAAATCCCATCATGACCTCTTAAAATTAGTCATCTTGTTTTGATGATGGACACGCACGCTCTGATTGTGTTTTTATTTTGGTGATAGACAAAGGTTATCATGAAATTAATGCGCAGGGGAAAAGTTAAGGATATTTATGAATTGGAAAACGGGAATTTATTGTTCCATTTTTCAGATCGAATTTCAGCATTTGATATACAAATGACGAATCTGGTCCCTAGGAAAGGAGAAGTTTTGTGTAAATTTGCCGAATTTTGGTTTAACTCACTTAATGCGAAGAATCACATGATACGACTCCACGATAAAGACAAGATGGAGGTAAAACGATTGGAAATGATTCCAGTAGAATGCGTAGTAAGGGGTTATCTGTACGGTAGCTTATTCGAGCGACTAAGCAAATCAAGCAATGACAATACTATTTCAG
>JASHSN010000476.1 GCA_030038695.1 Nitrososphaeraceae archaeon | reverse complement strand
ATAAGTCATTCATATTTTATTTGTACGAGATGCAACGGGGTCTCTGCCAAATCTGATGTATGCGAGTGTTGCAAGAACACGACTTTGAATAAGACGTCCATTCCTTGCGACAAGTGTATAATTGCGTTAAAAAAAGAGGTACTGCGTCTAATAACTGTCTTAACAAACGATCTGGGCATCGAAGAAAAATTTATCACAATACATTTTTCAGGAAACAATGGCTTTCATATCGTAGCATCAGATAAATCATTCCATCTCCTTGGTCCTGAAGCAAGGTCAGACATAGTAAGTTATTTGCTAGGAACGAATATGATGACAGAAAGTATTGGTGTCCGTAAAGGAAAAGATCGGTACGGCAGCGATTTTCTAATTAAATTTCCAAAGAGCGGACTTTCGTATGGATGGCGAAAACGAATAGCAGACAGATTAGGAATTGAGCAAGCATCTGTACTTAAATTAAACAACATAGTTCAACGTAATGGCGGATACGAAGGTTTTAAGGCTGAACTTGGGAAGATGACTAAAAGCTTGGGAGTCAAAGTAGATCCACAGGTAACTATGGATGTTCATAGGATATTTCGGATGCCAGGGACGATAAACAGTAAAAGCGGGTTAATCAAGATGAGATGTAATGATCTCGAATCATTTGATCCTATGGCTCATTCCTGTCTTTTAGGTGATAAAGACGTAAAAGTTAGAACAAACGCATCATCAGAGATATATTTCAAACTTAAAGGAAAATCATTCAGATTAAAAGACGAAATCATAGAACTCCCCCTTTTCGCCGCAGTCTACCTTGTCTGCAAAGGACTCGCAGAAATAACAAATTAAATGTTATCTTCCAAATAGTATATCATCATTAGACGCAAACATTGAATCAGATATTTTTGATGAATTTTTTAGCTATAAAATCAATACCAGGAAATGAGTCTTCTAAGAGTCATATCTTGAGTCTTCAATCTTCCCAAACTAATTTCAAGCAGTGTATTGGTATAAATTGCTTGTTGCACTTCAATCAACAAATGTCTAATTGCATAACCGCATTGTAAGTGTTGTAATACATTTTTGGGAAGCTCCGAATCTAATTGGTAATTTGTTAGCCTGATTCATTATTTTACCTAACGAGTATTGAGAAAGGTACTATAGTACATCAATATATTCATATAATCTCTCTAATTGTTCTAACAGCCGCGCCAAATTATTTCATATGTATCCATGCAAACTATACTCGTTGGAGAGAGAAGCCTAACGAGTATTGCTGAGAAAGGTACTATAGTGTACCCGTATATTCATAATCTCTCTAATAATCCTATCAGTCGCTGTGAAGCATCTGATAAATACATTGTAGAGTGATATCAGTATTGAGAATTATGAATCGCACAACATCAGTTATTGTAGCATTAATTGCTGCAGCAACTCTCTCAACAATAGGCATCACTGTACCACACCAGCAGGCATTAGCATGCGGCGGCGGCCCCGGCTTCGGCGGCGGCTTCGGCGGCGGCTGTGGCGGCGGATTCTATGATGGTCCCATCATACCTTATTGGGCCTACGGGTTCTTAGGAAACGGAGGCGTACTTATTAGCCCACCAGTTCTGACAGGATACGTTGACCCAGGCTGTGGCGGCGGCTGTGGTGGATTTGGTGGCTTCGGTGGCTTCGGTGGCTTCCGCTAGAAGACTAGAAGACCAAGGGAACAGGTTAGAAACCTAGAACACAATACACGCAAGTGTTTTGTGACTCGAGCAGCAATCATTCCTCTTTTTTTTAACTCCCAATTTAGATCCTGTGCACATGGTTGACACTCCAGTTTTGCAGTGATAGCGAGCTAAATGTCGAGTGGTCAAAGGAGTATCACATAAGACATAATTAATCGCGCAATATATGACTTGTGCTCGGCAATCCATACTACATCTCACCACAGAAGAAGAAATGAACCGCTAAACATGATTTTACAAAATCGGACTTCGTACCACGCAACAAGATCAGATCTGAAGACCACATTGCACATTTCTTCATTAGACTTCTGTCCAGCGAAAGCCTCGAGGGTTTGATTATGATTCTTGGCATATTCGGTCAAAAATGAGACTAATTGAGTGTCTGGCATGCCTATCACCTATTGCTGAGGAGTTTGGGCTTCGACTGCTGGTTCAGGAAGCGCTTGTTCTTGCTGTGGTTGTTGGACCTCTTGTGCTCTTATGGCCTTACTTCGGACAATTGCCGCTTGCGCGAATGTCTAAGCTGTTGTTAACTTATTCTGTGGTGATGTCTGGTGGGCTGCTGATATGTCTGATAGCTTCAGCCTTAACTCGCCTAAAATATAACATATTGTTCAACCGCTACCTGTACGAGCGTGCCTACGCCTGCGCCTGTAGGCAAAAATGTTGAAAGAATAGAAGGATCTTGAGGGTGCGCGAACTGGATCAAACACATTTCACGTACAATCTGCTTTAGCTCTTCTTTCTGCTTAGTGATTTTCATTCCAATAATTGGCATTTCTGCGACACGTATTGGAGGGTGCGTATATATCCAGAAGCAGTACACAGCATCCTAAGAGGGTGTTTTCGCTCAAAAACAGTAAAAATGCGTTAATTTCGCGTCAAAATCAGAAAAAAACTCACCCTTCACATGGTGTGTGCAGCTAATCTACGAAGCTTTTCTTTTCGATGGTCTATTCCTCGCTTTACTTGGAGGAGCAATGACTCCTTAAACCGCTCTGTATATTGGTTTTTGTTATCTAACAGAGAAGGTATATCTGATTCTTTTTTTTCTGTGCTTTGACGGCATGACTACTACTGCACGCGTTTCAGCTATAGTTCCTCTCCATTTTTAAGAATTTGAATTAGAGGGTTTTCGATGAAGTCATATCACCGGGAGAAGATCCAGATTAATTTCTTCAAATGGATATTGTGGTTGCTGTTGTAGTATGTATGTGGTGGTGGTAGTCAAATAGTTTACAACACCGATTAATTGCGTTTAGGCATTAATATGACATTGGAAGGGATAAATTGGGATCTACACGTTGCACATTGCTTTTTTATAATGAAGGAATTCCAAATTGCAAAAAGCCACAGACCATAGCGGATTATATGCACATT
>JASHSN010000475.1 GCA_030038695.1 Nitrososphaeraceae archaeon | reverse complement strand
AATTTTGTTTCGTTAATTCCTTCTATCTCGTCGGTGAATAAATAGAATGATTTATTGCTTGCTGCCGAAATTGTAGAGGCTGAAGGATCGCTACTACTGCCTTTCTGACTTTGAAATGGATTGCTTTGAGCGTGAAGCACTGATGTCATGGTACTGACTGATATCAAAAAGAGCAGCACTATCGTAACTGTTTTTACTTTATCAGTCAGTATTTTATCATGCCAAATATCGTTTTTCATGGGCTAGCAATTAGGTGCACCTAATATTTATACAAATCTTTGATTCTCTGTTTTGAGAAGACCTTACATGGAATTACCTAAATTTACTATCACGAGTATTTCCAACTGCAAAAAGTTGTACTGTGGGCAACTATTCTCATGACCGGCATGATCTAAAAATGTGCAGTTATGTTCTGAAGAGCTTTACCACTCGTGTTATCATGAAGTTAATCAATAGGATTGATGCTGCTGATGCTGCCAATGAGCCAAACATGGATGCCTGATATGGCATTAAGCCAATTTGTAGAAATTGATAAGTGACAGATATTTTTGACAATGAATAAGCGACTTCAGAAACAGAGAAGGCAGTAAGTAGTTTCTTTATGTCCGTTTTTATCATCTTGAAATCTTTTTTTCCGGTCAATGGATTGACATATCTATACTTATTATCGCGGTAAAAAAGTAGGCCAAATATCGGGATATAAACAATATATTCGCTTATTAGTGCAACTATAGACGTTGCTATATGACTTTCGTTGTACTGTATGTAATAAAACTGGGTAAAAAATGCAGCTGAAGCGAATGCGCAAATTCCAGCCACAATTATATTCTTGTTAAGGAGGATAAGATCCTTGTATTTGCTATAAAGGATCGCTGGTTCGATATTTGTCATATCAGATTAGCTCCTTGAAAAATAATAAATTTCCTATAGTGGCAACTAAGAATAACGGGATAGCGATCCTTCCCCTCCTTAACAAATAACTGCGTATTTGCCAAATTTATTTGCATTCATCTCACCTTTTTAGCGTATTATGTAATTACGGGATATTAAGAACTTGATTAACATTGTGCGTTAACCTTGTTAACTCTCAAAGATGAAAGGTTGATCAAGTGCCCAACAATTTATAAAATAAAGATAGAGTGGTTTTATGGAGGATATCCGTTCAAGACCACTCCATTCAGGAGTTGATGTAGCATCCCAATAGAAAGATAGCCTAAGCTCGATAATAACCGATAGTTATGATAAGTAAAAGATTGCGACCTGCTCCATTGCAGTCGACCATCTTTAAAACTGTATTATAATCAAGCCGTTTTGTGTCGTTATCAATTTCGTTGCCCATCGTGAATGCCATGCCATGCACATTTTCTCGTTATCAATTTCGCTTGTCTTACTCATTTCACTAGATTCCAGATTTTGTCTTCATCACTGCTTATACTCTTGCGTTTGTCTGTGTAAAAATCTTCTTGGTTTTGCCTTTGATTTGATTTTATTTCTATAAGGTTGATTCCTTATCCAGACCATTGATGAAATGTGACTACATTCTTAAATGGGAACCAGTACATTTTTACAGAAGAAAAACTATGTTCCGGGTTTGTGGATATGCGGCCCAGCAGGCCAAGACACCTCTTATTCCTTACTCTTTTGAACGACGAGATCCTCGCGAGCATGATGTCGTCATCGACATAAAGTACTCTGGGATTTGCCATTCTGACATCCACCAAGTGAGCGACGAGTGGGGCGGATCAACTTTCCCAATGGTTCCTGGACACGAAATAGCAGGGACCGTCTCGAAAATTGGGACACAAGTGACCCGCTACAAAGTAGGTGACAGAGTGGCCGTCGGCAACTTCGTTGACTCTTGCAGAAAGTGCGGCCCTTGCCAGAAAGGTCTAGAACAATATTGTATCAAAGGAGCGATATGGACATACAACGGGTTCGAGACACAAAACGGAAAGACTACTCCCACTCAAGGTGGCTACTCCAACAAAATAGTGGTCGATGAAAACTATGTTCTTCGAATCCCTGACAACCTTCCTTTGGATCGGTCAGCACCCCTTCTTTGCGCAGGTATCACGCTTTATTCTCCACTTATGCATTGGAAAGCCGGTCCTGGAAAGAAAGTTGCCATAATTGGTCTTGGAGGGTTGGGCAATCTTGGGGTAAAAATAGCGCATGCCCTAGGTGCCGAAGTGACAGTTCTAAGCCATACGCTTAAAAAGGAAGAAGAAGCCAAGAAAATGGGGGCAGATAACTTTTATGCTACATCCGATCCCGACACTTTCAAGAAGCTCAAAGGGCATTTCGACCTGCTTATCAACACCATTCCAGTCGAGATTGATGTAAACAGGTACCTGAAGTTGCTTGCTGTAGATGGGGTAATGGTGGTTGTTGCGCTTCCAGAGAAGGAACTGTCAATTGGTGCCTTCTCACTAGTAAGTAGCAGGCGCAGTCTTGTAGGATCGGCGATTGGCGGAATCCGTGAAACCCAGGAGATGCTTGACTTTTGTAGCAAACACCACATAACTAGTGATATAGAAGTTATTCCCGTGCAGAGGGTGAACGAGGCTTACGAGCGAGTCCTTAAGAGTGACGTTAGATATAGGTTTGTTATAGACGTCGCAAACTCGCTCAAGTGCAAGGATTAGTAGTAGTATTGGCTTATGGTCATTCGAAAACCCCCAGAGATGTTTTTGAAAAGTGACCGAGATTCCTCAGAATGCAACTATATGGAAAGAGTACGTGAAGTGTGGTAATCCTGATTGTCAGAACCCGCATGACCCATATCTCTATGCTTATTGCAAACAAGATAAGAACGTGAACGTCAAGCTCGAAGGTAAGCAGCGTTTAAAGCTATGAGTAATGGTCTAAATCTCGTGTTGGATATTAACAATCCGGTAGGTTTCTGTGTCTCAAGCATTCATCTTTCTCTCGCCTCTCCCTGAATGCCTTTTTGTTATGAATGAATAACCTATCTTTACTGTCAAATTTCATTGCACATTCCTTACATTTGATTAGTGTGTTATCGGATTCGCTTTTGTTTCTATTCCTTTTAAAGGGGAACATTACTATTACCTCTTAGAAAACCTATATTCAACGGTTAAACCAATAACAATTCTTAGATTTTCCAGAATCATCCCAAAAAATGGTGCACGTGTTTCAGCATCGGCTGGAGCTATTTATAATTTCATTTTTTTCCTGCTTATTGCGCTACCTCTTCTTTTTGCCTTCTTTTTAGTTTTGCTACCTTTATAAGTAGTACTTTTTTTTCTTACTGAACTAATTTTATTGTGCTTACGTAATCTTATAGTTTCTTGCAATTGCTTGACCTGAGATTGTAATGATTCAACCATATCTGTTAATCTGTTAAGTTGAATGGATTGTGCCTTTATCTGAGCTTCTTTATCATTAGTAACTTCGTTTTCCTCCTGCTGCTCTTCCGTTGAATGAGACGACGCCGAAACTGATGACAGCGAAGTTTCTCCATTAGGTCTTTGTACTACTTCGACCTCTTCTCTAATTAAATCTAGAGGTTCAGCCAAGTCAGAACTCTCCTCATTACCATTATTATTATTTATATCATTTCGTTCTTCCTGGTCTTCAGACAATGTCTGATCATATGCACACCAACTAGAAGAACATTTGGTTATTTCTTCTTAAGATATTGATTGGTTGCAGCGTATCTTCTTACTTTTGTCGACACTACGTAGTCTATAGCTAAATAACGTAAAAGTAGATTTTTGCACACAACTAACCTTTAGTATGAGCGTACATACTCCCTATTATTGCAAACTAAAGATAGAGATGGAGGGCCTCACTATGTTGCGCAACGACAAAAGCCCCTCTAACGCCATTACTACATTACTACTTTATGATGATAAAGAAGCGCTCCACCGACAAGATAGGCCCATGCTTTTCATATCAGGTAGAAAGATAATCATAAGCCTTCTGCAAAGGTATAGCTTTTGGGTATCGTAGATGGCGGAGTACCGTAGACTATTGCAATTTCATCATGTGCGTGCAACTTGATATCTCTGTCATTGATTTTGCTACTTTGCTGGGTCCCATTAACGTATACTTCTAGAGGATTATTCACATTGGCCACATATCTAAATATTTGACCATTGCTGAATTTCTTATTCCATATATCGAAGAATTGACCTAATGTAAAGTCTCGGAGCATCGGTGCTTCGATGTGTATTATTCCTGATTCATCATGAGTATGCAGCCAATAAAAGCAAGCACCAGTAATTCCTATTTCAGACGGTACTATAAAATGTACACCGTTAATGAAGATATCTAGGTGTGCATGGATGTGGAAAGCCGCTTGTTCCATAGCGTTACACCCTATATCATCAATTCCATAACCGGAACCCTCAGTTGTCATATTCTTTGCTGCACCCGCCGCAGTCATGTTGCCTTTTGTCATATTAGCACCACTTGCAGTAGACATATTACCTTGTGCGTTCGTTGTTTTGGCATTACAGAGTACTACAGACACAATTGCAGTTAACAGAATAGCGGTCGTTATTACGAACCTTGTTTGTTCACGCATTAAACCCGGAAGAGCAGGAAAATATATGTAGTTTTCTAAATAATTCAGGTTGAAGGTGATTTCCTACGAAGACGTCTATTGGGATCATCATCTTTGGTTGCTTACATCGACCTCGATACCCACTCTGGAACTAGCTAGTATTGAGTAATCATCGTGTGTCACCATGTTGGTTCGCTTTTTATATCACAGCCCACCACGCAAGGCTAGTAGTATATCTATTATGGTTGGATACCAAAGTCAAAAGATATCAAATCGGAAGTTTTATAGCTCTGGTTAGTGAGGGGATGTTATGGTTATATCAGGTACCGAGCATAACCAACGCTTGCGGTTGCTCAGAAATGGTCTGATCTTCGCCTGCTCCTTGTTGACAATATATCTCCATCTCATACGTCTTTTTTGCGTGTAAATTTGATTTCGCCTAGTTGATCACCGATTTGTATATATTGTTCATCTAACAATATCTTACGAACGTTCTTCTTAACAACCAGATTAATGGTATCACAAATGATATCGATGTTTTGAGACAGAAAGTCCTTATAAAAAAGATCCCAATTTGCTGTTTCCTTTTCGCCATATCTATTCCTGTCAAACATTTTTTTCATCCTTCCTGATATGACTCTAACAGCATCAGCATCTGGCTCTGACAATTCAAATGCCATCCCACTTTCAGAAAATATTCCGCGCGTATTCTAATATAAGTCATTATAGAATACTAACCTATATGTACCTATGATTGAATATCCCCGAAGCGAACAAGGATGCTTCTGCCAATATGTCAGGAAATATGAAACCTTTTGTTATTCATATACGCGATATTATTATGTAGGGACAACTACTGCAGAGCCAGTTACGTCCGAAATTACAGAACTGGGTCTTTGGCAATACGATCTAACAGAGATGGATCTTTCTGGTCAATACCTTTCTCCAGTTCAGCAACATCTACCTCAACGTTGAATTATATCACGTGCTTCATTTAGGTAGTCATACAGTACCAAATATTCTACGAAGTAGTCTTCAATCTGTTTACTGTAGTCAAGGGCCGTGACGTGCTAAGACGCATATGGAGTAAATCCAGTAGATTCGAAATTCGTTAAGGAAACATACAACAAATCATATAACTCCAATTTTCATCAACCGGGAATGGGGGGCCTGGTCACCAGAAGAGGATTGAACAAAAATGCAGCCGCGGTTATAGTCTAACTGCCCTTAATCCTTAAATGATTATCAGGCTTCCACTGGTTAATGACCGCAAACCCTTTCGCTGACCAGAAAAACCCGACAACTCGCATATCCCTTTGTTGTTTACACAATCGAACAGATACTAATGAGGGCCGCCGGAATGGATTGATGTCTATTGAAGTTACGACGAACTCCTTTACTCACCAACTACTGGCAGTCCAGCTAAGACCCTGTTGGACACGAGAGGAATAGAATAATTAACAGGAATTTCAAACGCTTCCTTAAAGTTTTTCAAGGCACTTTCTATCAGGCTTATAGGAAGAGGGTTATTATTTACTCGTATAAAGGTAAATACGATTTCATTATGATTACATTTTACAAATCTAACCTTCAATTTAGTCCTTTCAAGAATTTCCGAGAGTGAAAGACAAGCGGCAATTTTTTCGATAGATTTTCTATTCTGCGTCTGCATGAGCGATCTGTATCTAGAGAAAAGCAAATTTGCTGTCTTTGCTTTCATTGTACGAATTATTGAGATAGCCAAAATCGTTTGTTCTCGATGACTGAGACGTGGGTCGTCTTCGTCAATAATCATATAAAAAAGATTGTGCAGATTTATGGTATGAGGCAATACGGAGATCTGCCTAATTGCATGAGCAAAGATTTCATATTCACGTTGTTTAATGAGTCCTGAAGCATAGAGTGGTCTGACTAGCGTATAACTATATTCGGAGATTTTCTCTGGCTTGCAACAGTGTTTGACATATCTCTGAATTTGTGTTGGATTGATATTATGTGAATAATATCGTTTAGAAGATTGCAAGAAGGAGCATAGAATCCCTTCTCGAAGTCCATTTGCACTCACCAAGATATTTTCAAATTCAAGCTTTCGCACTAGAACGTTCACTATACATGAACCGGCAGTTATCGTTTCTGCTCGATTGCTACCCACAGCATCAATCTTGGCAATCTCATATGAGGTCATTTTACGAAGTATACCATTAATTGATTGAACATGGTCTAAACCTATTCTGTAATTGTGAATTTTATCAAGGGGGTACTTCCTTATTTCTTGATCGTATCTTGCCATAGCGCGTAATGTTCCACCTACGCCCACAAGTGTTGTGTCAGGGTTGATATCAAGAATTTTTCTGTCGGGTAGTTTATCGGTTATGTGTTGTTCCATTCTGGCATAATCTTTCTTCCCATATCCTCCTCCACTACCACTGAAGATTTGTGTTAGCCTTAGCGCCCCCAAAGGTAACGAAATGAATTTTTTAATCTTGAAATTTTCTGTGTATACTAATTCCAAACTCCCACCACCTAAATCAAAAAAAAGAGTACTAGGTATACGTGTCGACTGGAGTGCTCCCAGATAAGAATATAGAGCTTCGTCTCTCCCGGATAATACTCTAAAACGAAATCCTGTCTTTACAAGAACTTCATCAAGAAAATCATTTTGATTCTTTGCCTCCCTTACTGCACTAGTTGCAATAGATAGTACATACTTTATGCACTGGATATTAATTATATCACGGAACAATTTCAAGGTATTAATTGTGCGTTGTATGGATTCCCTGCCAAGAATGCCAGACGGAAGGAGATCTTCGCCAAGTCTAACTTTCTCTCCTTCTCGTTGGTAAGCCTTGAACGATTTGTTATTGGTGTTCACATGATAATTTACTAATTTTGCAGAGTTAAAACCTAGGTCAACGACTGATACCTTCAAATCTGAAATATACTCTAGCAAAGTAATATAATTGGTTTTTTACGTAATTTAACAACAAAGTTAACTAGACGTTGTTTTTACGCACATAGGTAACAATTTTCTTACCCGCATGGGTTACTTTCCTACTTCTTTTTTGTATATGTATCAGATCTAATTAACGCTGAGAATGCGCGAAAACAAAAAGAATCAGGAACAGGATTTAGCGACACTCAACGTTCGGGCATAAACGAGGTATAATGATATAAAATCTTGCTAGCTCTATAAGTGGGCTTCTATAGATCCACTTTTATAGACCGACGGCGCTTATCCTTCCGAAGTATTAGCTTATCTTTATCTAAACTCAGGCGTAGTATATCACCCTGCTTCCACTTTAGCTCCTTTGCAATAGACATTGGAATTGTGATACGAAAACTATTTCCTTTTTTTATCTTGATTCTGGGTTCAAACATAATTCAACTCGCCTTCTGTGTCATTTTGTTCAGACGTGGGAAATAATGCCAAAAAGATTTTTTCGGTCTAATCCTATCTGCCACTGCTGCTGTCGGATTTGTTAATTTCTATGGTGATCTTATCACCAACTTTTATGGACATATCCTCGTACTCTCTCATACTGATTCTGAACGTAGGAGAATCCGTAGGAAAGCCGCCTCCTTGTCATGGCTTTAGACATGTTTCCTATAACCTTTGGCAAATTTTTCATCAAATCCTCTGGCGACGTAAATGCCATCACCTTCATACCAAACGGATCCAGGGGCTTTCCGGCACCAGGTTTGTAATCATTTGGATCAGAAAATGTAACATAAACGTAAGGGCTTACGTCTTGAGATGCTTCAATTCTTGAAATGATGCATTCTTTCTTCATCTAATTGCACTGTGAGTAAAACACATATAATTTTTGCAGGATGTCCGTTAGTTAGTAGCCTCGTGTTATAACTACTGCTTTGTGGTGGACATATTATAAACTGGATATGTTTACAGGAGAGTAGATTTACTGTTGTTTTCTTGCTAGGTTCGGTCCCCATACTCCATTCCTTACAGAGATGGGTGATTTAGTAAGATCAGTTAACCATGCAGCGTCCCCCCTTTACAAATTCTCACCAAAACTGGGATTGCTGCGTCACTTCTACGTTGATTTCGATGACTTGCATGCCCTAGTTTTTCCCTTACCTGATAGAAATACACTATTTGTTGGATTGGAAAAGATGGAACAGAACATACCTACTATTACCAAGTCCATAATTAGACTACTCCTGCATAATGAGCTGACCTATGATTATGGATAACTAAGAATATTCAGGGATTAGTAGGACACAAATAATCAGAGGCAGTGCGTGTGTGGAGATAAAAAGGGTTGAATCGCTATCTTTGATTTCTTTGTAGTCGCTTTTTGCTTAGCATAGTGCCAATATAATCATAACTTACATACTTCGCTATAGTCCCTATGCTAGAACAGGGATGGCATGTAAGATTTGGTAAAGAATCAGCCGACTTCTGGTAAGAAAAAAAGTGGTAGTCCATTGGACTACTCAGAAACATTGCTGGAACTACTACTGCTGCCGATGGGAGTTGGCTCATCTGTTTCCGTCCTTCTTCTTCTCCTTCTCCTCGATATCTCCAAAAACAGCTTTTACTCGTTGCAAGTAACGCTTGACAGCCGGAGTTTCTTCAATCCCCTCCGCTTCTTCAATATCCTCATCCTCTGGATTATCTAACATCATCAATCATTTTAGTGCTCCAAACTGAACCGCATTAGCATAGCATACTATTGTCATGATTTCTTCTACATTGGCAGACTACCTACATTGGCAATTCAATTAGTTGATGCCAACTCAGTTGTTTTTCCTGACCACTCACGACGCATTCTATCTTCATTCGCATATATCCATTCTGGTCTACGTAACCCATGTATTCACAACAGCCTGACGCATCTACAAGTATGTCTTTGAGGCGACTCTGTAACAAATAAGTATTCTCAGCGGACGACAGTATTTGTATTGTTATAGGAGCTTCAACTGCTATTCCTTCTTGTTCATTAGTAGGATTTCTTTCTTTCATACTCGACATGAAGGTCTAAATGATATAAGAAACAGGTTTACAGTGCAACCAAATGCACTAAGTGTGACGATTATTTATCATCTGAAATAGATCTCTGTTCACACGGATCTCTGTTTCGATCCGAATCCATATCCTGAATTCGTAGGTAGGTGTTGACCATGACGATTGATATGGAAGTTACAATTTATCCGATCGCTCGTCCATATTCAAAGACTACTTATTATACACAGATCTACGGGTTGCAGCGATATATCGTCTCCTTATCTGCTTATCCCATCTATCAACGGTGTTATACAAAGTCGTACGGTGAGTTGGGTACAATGCACAACATTCTAATCTATAATATATTTAATATCGCCAAATTGGATACGAATAGGAATACTGGAACCATAACCTTCAGAGTGAACAAAGACACGCTGGATAAGATAAGAAATCTTGCAAAAAGGAAAAAGACAAGTCTGAATCTCCTGGTCAACAATATCCTTGATTCTTATATTCAATGGGAATTAAATGCCCCACAGGCTGGATGGGCGCTCATGCCGAAAAAATTTTTGATTGAGCTCATAAAGGAGGTAGATATTGACAAGATTTCAAACATAATGTCAAAATTATCCAAACCAATGTCCAAGGAGATGGATCTTTACATGAAAGGAAAACACACTCTCGATACCTGGCTTTCAATGATCAGGGGTCGTTGCGAAAGATCTGGTTTTAATCTGACAGAATTCAGACAAGATGACAAGATTGAGCTAGTTATGCAGCATGATATGGGAGGAAAGTGGTCCATATATTTTAAGGATTTTTACGAAAGTGTTTTTCATGATTTAGGTGTTAAGACTAGCTTCGACTATACGGAGAATACTTTGGTCATAAAACTAGAGGATGTTCCACGCTCTCATTCATGGTATGAATAGAACATCATGGTCGAAACTAGTCCACATCATTACACTACTTTATCCTCCGGTCTAGTAAAGATCACAGGGCCAAGAGATTATCGTGAGTTGCGAATTATGTAAATACTATCCTAGCCCTTCTTCCCAGTCATAGACTCAATTTTTGTTTGCAGCGAGAGTATTCTTTCATTCATGTGAATAATTTTTTCCAGGACAGTATTATGATACCTCGTGAACTGTTCTATGTGCGAGAGGACTTTCCTATTATCCTCTTCAACTTTCTTTATCCTCTGTAAAAGATAGTCTAGTGCTCGTGTAATTTTCATCTGTCTATTATATATCCACCAGCTGATTGCCGCTCCTATTGCAGCGCCTCCCACTATCCCCAAATAAGTACTCGACGAATTTGTCATATCAACACAGTCCTTGGTAAGTTCTGGGATACACCCCCATATTGCAAAAATTGGTAAGCTCATATGATAAGGATGTTTTTAATTCTTAAAGATTTTTTGCTCAAAATATAGAAACAACAGATGCTCTGCGGGTTCACAGGGGGAGGGAAGGAGTAGATCTTGTCGCACAGTCAGCGGCACGAGTACGAGGACAAATGCAAGCAGCTCGTTGTATTGTCCCCTGTAGATATGTCTTTGATATGCGACCAGGCTTTAGACTAACCCGGCATCTGCGCTTTATTACACCGTAGATTGTTGTGGAGAGTTTAAATGCAAAATACAAGTATCGGTGTTGAAGCAATTATTGTTTTTTTGTTTGAAGCACTATGGATCTTTTTCTATTCATAATAAAACTCCCACCAAATGATATTATCACGTTGAACGCCAGTGCAACGACAGCAACGTATAGTGAACCAAAAATTGGCATATTAAAAAGTGATGAAGTTAGTGCTCCAAAGTGGTTGACATACTCGACCATAAGAATTCCTGAAACTATCCCTACAATCAGACCAGCGATGAGGGGTTCTTTTCTTAAT
>JASHSN010000058.1 GCA_030038695.1 Nitrososphaeraceae archaeon | reverse complement strand
CTATAAGTTGGGCAGTAGACTGGCTTGAATTACCGCTACTAATGCTACTATTATTTGGACCGCCTATGAAAAAAGCATAATAAGCTACTACAACTGCAATAACTGCAACTACGCTGTAGATTATGATATTTTTATTTTTCAAACAATTTACCTGCCTTTACATTTTCTAATAAATGATCTGTCAACGAAGAATTGTTTCTTGGGATATTAAATCCTTTAGGATTTCATGTGGTAGTTCAATTTTCTACATAATCAAATAGAGATTACTGTCAACTTCGATCCTCTGGTAATGTGATGATAAGATATAAACCCGGACGTAGCAGCAATGACATATTTAGCAGGTTCTGTATTCTTATAAGTGCAATCAACTAAATCCAATACACTCTTGCATGGCGGTGCATCATTTATCAAATATACTACATCTCCTTTTTCATCAAACCAAATTAGATCAAGGTTGTATTCAATGTTTAGGAGGGTAAATGAATATAAATCTGGATTTTCATAAACAAGAAGCATTGCAGAATTTATTGGGATTTTATCGTGCCTAAACATTAGCCACCGTTCATGTTCTGCACCAGATTTCGCAACTTCAACCTTAATAGTCTCATGATCGATCCTGACTATCCCATTAGGAAATTCAGCTGTAGAACGTTTAACTGCCGTAGGATTGATCACACCGGCTAATACTCCGATGACAATGGTGAATACAATGAATGGCAACAACACCGTTATTTTGTGAACCATGTTATTGATGAGTGATAGTTTAGTGCAGGCGTAGTGTCCTGTGTAAGAAACTCAACTTGATTGGGTGATTCTACTGTAGTCATGTTTACCATATCAGCAAATCCTGTCAGTTGGGCAAGCAAACCAAGGTCAAATAAAACATCCCCTAACGGTACTCTGTAATGTAGCACGGGAACTCCCATCGACAATACAAATCTAATATATTGTCCCCCATAATTATCGCAACTCAGTGCAGTATCACCCGCCGGTGTTAGAGTTCCATTCGAATTCACAAGATCACTACAAACTGTGTTCCGGTCAATTCTAGAAGGCGCTCTCATTCCCGCCTGCTTTTCTAGAAGAACGGACGTCCATTGCAACGAATGAACTCACCATTCTCATTAAGGTACTTATCACAAATTGATCCATCTACATTCCCAGTTTTCGATTTGCCATAACAAAGCTGCATGATTACGCCAAATCAAACAACCGCGGCAATAAGACATATCTACATTTACACAAAAGCAACTAGAAATTTCCATGTATATTTTTTGTGGGGAAAGCTAAAGGTTATAAATCTTTTCTAAATATCGCATTTTTAGACTTTTCTCAATAAATAAAAGAAAAAGGTTGGTTTGTTCTTCGAGCTGTTGTTTCATTCAGTACTAATCTCATTGTTAGGAGAAAGTCCGTCTCTAGATCAGACACTGATCTTAGGACCTATTTCGCATATTTGAGATTCCTATTATTAATAAGCATCAAAACCTTGATGGTTTTTGTATTTCCTGTCTTCTATCATTACTTTCTCATGTTCTCTGAGTAATTCAGATGTTTCAAATGCCTGTCCACACAATGTACACCTAATAGTTTTACTTAGCATAACTATAATATCGGCATCATCCAATTAAAAGATCACGATCACAGACATCGAATAGTTAGATGTACCTAATGTGATAAATAAAGGAACCAGATCATTGATTAAAAGGTATAGTCATTTTCGTACTATCGCACCAGGCATTTGATAGACTTCAAAACTAAAACCTGCTTTGACGGCAGGGTCATTTGTACCAAGAGTACGAGCATATGCTTCATCTGTCGCTTCAACAATGGCAACTCCCCATGGGCCCTTCGGATCCAGAACTAGTCCAAAGATGACTGCAATCCTCCTGTCTGTCAAATCTCTCCAGTAATGAGCATGTTCCTGCATTAGATTTCTTTCAATTTCAGTCATATCCTCTACAAACGTTGGTCGTGGGGGAATAAGTTGATACAAGAATCGTTTCGTCTCCGTTTCCATACGACGTCTACACCTATATAAAAGTGCAATAATTGTTTACTATTGTACTCGTAGTGCTGGATGATAAAGTCGCCATCGCCATATTACACTTAAACAAGCATATCACAAGTAAGATCTAATTACGTAAGAAACTGACAAACACACCGAATTCTTATCTTGCACAGGATCGGTAGATATGAATCCTTTTTTGTTATAAGATGCATTTAATGAAGCCATGATAAAACAATAACACTCATTTACTACACTAAGTTTAAACTGTTTAAGCAGTTCAAAGTTTCAGAAACTTCTCTTTTCTATAGTGGTATGTGCCGGCCTCGGTTCATTTTTATAGTGGTATGTGCTGCTGGCTCGCCGAGGCCTTATGTTATGATATTCATTGGTCTATATGTGGCTATGGTATAAAATGTGGAGATCTTTACATAATATCCTTAAATTAAAGACCAAACTAGTATCATCCCATCTTGTCTTACATAACTGTACCACAAGCAGTTTTTTAATTTAAATATAATTGTCCTTGCGTGTGAATACACTTAGATAACTGTACCACAAGCAGTTTTTTAAAAATTTATTAGGAGTTCTAATCGCATATGTCCGTGCGTCCACGTGTATGCATCATGCGTCGACATTTTCGAATACGACTCACGACTAATACGACTAACGCGATCGCGGATATCTCGAATAATACTGTTTAGTGGTTGTTTATGCTTGTCATTTAATTCAAAGGAGTCTGCGGGAAGAAGAGAGGAGTCTACGGAGAATTTACCTGGTTGCAGCAGAGGTATCATCATTTTTCCTCCTCGTACTTCCCTAAATGTTCTTTCAAGGGAAGTAACGAATCAAACGATAGGATCATCCTCAGCATGATGTTTAGATTTTAGGTACAGTTTCCTAATAAAGATCTGAGAGGTATGTGGATTCAGGTTTATTATAATCATCAACAGCTCCCAACAAAATCACTTATCTCCCCTATGCCCAGACACTGATCCTTTACGACTTTTACTGCATCATGAATAATGCGACATAATTATCTCTGCTAAAAATTTTAGCCAATCCTCATACTACTAGTGTATCTATCAGCAACTTTAGAGCAAAACTCTTACTCACTAGCAACTGCTTTAATCCGTCTGTTATATCCAACTGATTAATTGTAACTGTGGTTGCTAGGTCTTTTATGCACTGTAGATCGATTGGCAAATCATGAATATCTACTTCATTAGTAGTATCCATTATTTCATCTAGCACTACGTCATTTAATTATCTTTGTAAATACGCATAAACTTCAAGGTTAATAGACATGCCTGCTAATTACTAGTCATTAAATCACTGGACAATTAATTAAACTTGCAGGAACAGATATAAGAATTGATCATATATCCGTAAGTCTTTTCGGCGCGAATTGCGTCATTAGTAATAGTGTCAAATCAATACAACGAAAACTCCTTTAATGACATTATAAACGAGTTGGATAAGGAATCAGCCAGAATAATTATATCAAAGGAAATCAGAGGCAAATATAAAAAAATTTCTACAGTGATAACAGGCATAGAGGAAAAGCCCGAGAGTATAAGCAGTGAGCTAAAGACAAAATTAGGAACTGGGGGTACATACAAAGCAGGACAGATCATTCTACAAGGAGATCATAGAGAGGCTGTCAAACAGTTACTAATCAAAAAAGGGTTTAATGAACAATCGATCGAAGTCTTGTGATAGGCTTCTGCGGTAGTGCAGACGAAATTTGAAGCGCATATATTTAGCAAAGATTGATTGTTGAGTCCGGTGTTGGAAAGTTGGGTACTTAACTAAAATACCAAACACGTCGCGGTTATGATAGCGTGCTTATGATTGTAACTACCGCCAGATCCATTAGCAGCGCCTTTTTGGATCTCTTCTCTTTGTATCTTGGTAGTAATGTCATTTTCTGAAACCTACCTACTATTACCCTGCAATTTGATAGTAAGGGGGGATAATTCTTGCACCCTATTATGAATACTCAGGAAATTCATGCCTTGATCTGTGGTCTTAAATGTTCTATCACCATCCAGATATTCCATCAAACCTTTTTCTATCAGAAGTCCTACATACTCCTTAGTTAGTCCATGAGAAAGATACACATCATACATTATTTTTGTTAACCGTACTCGATTCCCGTTAGCACTTTCTAATATTCGCGCAATGATTTCGTTTCTATCTCTGTACTTCATATCCTATAACCATATGCATAGAATATATAAATCTATACTCATATACGGTCGAATATGTAAATGTCATGACAGGAATAATGTCTAATTATTAATATTAAAGAATATCTGTCCATCCAGATATATCTCAGATAAACCATAAATCAATAAATAAATATATCCGTACATATCAATATTGCACATGGGAACAAGTGAAACGGTAGATGAAACCAAAACTACGATCGTCATCCCCACCGAACTGCTCGATGATTTCAAACATTTGGCTATAGACATGAAAACGACAGTGACCGCGCTTATCGTAGAATCGATGAAGACATATCTTAAAGAAATTAAAAAGAAATGAAGCCATCATAGCATTATCGAATATTATAAGTGTTTGATATGCAGATAGAGCAAGTGGCTCCCATTCATCCCTAACAAGCGGCTTTGTTTGCAACCCTTCCGTTGCATTTAGTACTATCAATAGTTGGCAGGACCATTCCGCAAGAAAATGTTAAGGAAAAGTCAAGTAGCATTATTCGTCCATCCATTGAGCAGAGACATAGACATTTCACCAGAGCTTGTAGTATTGATAGAGAGAAGCTACTGCTGCAAGTCCATATCTTAGACTACAGATAAATCTTATCGACAAAATCAAACTAGTCGAATGAGCCTAGGCTGAATCTAACGTAGAAATAAATGGAATGTATGGTAATCGACATCACAGCTGACATATAGGAAAAGATTTAATCTTAGGAAGTAGTACCGATATTGTTGACTAGTGGCGTAAGCAACAACAGCAAAACCGTTACAACCGATGAATATTTTCAAAGCTTTTGTACAGAGGTACTCAACAGACATTATTTTATAAGATCTGCGGCAATAGCCGATCATCTTGGTCATTTGATGGCAACTGCATGCAGACCAGGATTAGTACAGTTGTTGACAAATGAGGAATCTTCAAGGGCAGCGGCCCAGGCGGCTATACGTGCAGCCACACGCAACAAATTCAATTCAAAGATAGGGCAACTGCAATTCTCACTCAGTAGATATGAAAAATTGGTAAGGGCCACGGTCCCGATCAAGAATGGTGAAAAGACTAAATTTTTGTTATTGTTGACATTTGATGTCGAGGCAGAAGCCGATTCAATTATTCTAAAGAGAATCGTGCCATGCCTAGCTGAAAATAAAGATTACTTTTTACAATAGTCCCCAGGCATCTGTGTAAGCAAGGATTTTTAGGTTAGGTCAAGAGGTCCAATGCCATTTTCAGTTCTCTTATTTCTGATTCTACGATTTTCTTATCTGTGTCCGCAGCATATTTTAGGAGTCTTTCACAAGCCTCCAACTCTGCATAGAGGAGGTCTTTCTTGTCTAGACAAAGCGAATGATAGGAATCTATTAATTGATAGGTCACTCTCTTTTCGTTTTTCTTATCACAGCCACAAGTCTTTGCAAGTATTCTAATAGGTACTTCTGTCTCTGAGATATTCATTTCGATCCTTGAGTTACTGCCATAGCGTACTTATTATTGGTTTCGACTTCAAGTCGCATAGATACAATCCACGATAAATTTTTTTGATTAAACACCTGCAAAATATCAAAGATCGTTGACATGTTTGCAGGTATTTGCAAACATGGTACTGATAATTGTGATTTTATACTGGGAACAGGATGAAAAACATCTGAAAATAGCAATACGCGAGCCTCGTATTCATACTTAGCCTCTTATAATCAAACAGGAACAATTTCACCTTATGTTAACTGTTCCGTTGATTTATGCATGGGCATCGATTCTAATCTTTACATCTCCGCTCTCCTATACCGATAAAGAACCCAAACCGATATTACGTGCGCAGCAGGAATAACAGATGTAACTTTGAGAAACAGGTGTAGAGACATAAAAAGTAGTGAATTGGATTTGATGCTAGCACATGTAGCTAACTAAACTTAACCACGAAAAAGAGTTCAGACGCTATTTTAATTGATGCTATGGCACATCTGATAGTTGTTCATCCGTAGCTTAATAAAATAAAAGTCGAGTCAGGTTCAGAGAACATCCTGCGAGCAATTGTTTTGATAAACAATCATACAAACTGGCCATGCGAATATTCATTAGACAAAAAATCTTCTAGAACGATATTAGCAAGCTTTTCACTTCATCGGTATAGCCAGAAAGACGAGAATAGATATAAGGGCAATTTAGGCAGCAGTAGTAAATTATTAGATAATCCTAAATGTTATCATACATAATAGGATACAATATTATTATATTATGTTTATCTAATATGAGATTAGATTGGTGCCTCATCCTTTTCTTGGAAGAGCAAAAATAGATAAAAAATATCGAACATTATTGATATCTAGCTCCTCATTTCTAGTCTTGCTCATGCTCATCTCTCCTTTAGAATATTCCTTCTTTATACAAAAAGCGTATGCAGATGGGTTAAGTGTCGAAAATCTACCACCGGCGTCCGTAGGAAGCAGGCAACTGAGTCTTTACCTTAGAGCCTATGCGAAAAGTCCTGCTGCTCTGTAAGTAATACATGTACAAGCAAAATGTAACATAGCTACGTAGTTTTCTAGTTTTTTCTCCCATCGTATCAATAATCTTCTAAACCTATTCATCCAGGAGTGGGTTCTTTCAACAATCCAATGTCTAGCTCTGTATCGTGGTATTCGTTTACAATTTAGCCTGTG
>JASHSN010000474.1 GCA_030038695.1 Nitrososphaeraceae archaeon | reverse complement strand
CTTAGAGAGTTGAGTTCACCGAGCGGTTCTGTAAGGATCATAAGGGAACGACTGATAATAACACATAAATCCGCTCATGAAAGGGATATAGAAAGAGAAATTACAATTTCTAATGAGACCGATGACTTTATTCACAGTATCTTCTTGCAGTCTGATTTTAGCGATTTTCGGTGGTATTGGTACTCATGGTATGGGTTATGAACACTTCTCATTTAGTTTTAGTAGAATTACCAACAAAGAAATTATGAAGTTTTATTATAAAGTTAGTTCGTATTCAATACGAAGAGCAGATGATCCTGTTGAAGTAGAATTGATACTTAGAATGTGACCGCTAAAACAAGTGTACTAACCATTAAATTCAAAGATGCCGCATATTAAAGGCATCGTAACTTTGCGATTGAGGAGGCTGTAAAGAACGCGCTATCTCCTAGTCAACAGGATTCCTTTGTCGCGTCCAGGGCATTGTCTGGACTACCGGAGCTGGAGGATTTGGGAATAGATCGTTTAAAGCACATGGATGCAATGGGCATCGATGTCCAGGTCCTTTCTTATACCACACCCGGTACGCAGGTCTTGCCAGCATCCGAGGCGGTGCCTCTGGCAAGAGAGGCGAATGACCAGCTCGGGTCGGCAATTGCTGCACATCCTGACCGCTTTGCAGGATTTGCAACTTTACCAACTTCAGATCCGGAGGCAGCTGCTACCGAATTAGAGCGAACAGTGCACGAGCTTGGCTTCAGGGGGGCGATGATCAATGGGCGGACCCAAGAGCGTTTTCTAGACGATCCTCGGTTTAATCCCGTTCTGAAAGCGGCGGAGGCCCTAGATGTTCCGCTCTACCTGCATCCGACCGTACCTTCCACAGCAGTGCAGCACGCCTACTATACTGGCCTCGATCCTGTCACGAATGGGCGCTTTGCCACTTTCGGGTGGGGATGGCACATGGAGACGGCCATCCACGCTCTGCGCTTGATTCTGGCCGGGATCTTCGATAACTATCCCCGCTTACAAATCATTCTTGGCCACTGGGGAGAAATGATACCTTTCTTCCTGGCACGGATTAATGAGGCAGTTGTCGCGAAACACCTCCAGCAAAGCATCTCGGATTACTTCCTGCAGAATTTCTATGTGACTCCAAGCGGGCTGTATACTTATCCTCCATTCTTACTCGCACTCCAAACCATCGGTGCCGACCGCATCATGTATTCGGTGGATTATCCCTATGTTATAGATGAACACGCAAGAACGTTCCTTGAGAACGCACCTATCAGCCCTGCAGACAAGGAAAAGATCGCACATGGAAATGCAGAAAGAGTTCTCAAAATTTAGCTCAAATCATCTCCTGTGATCCTTAGTTGACTACTATTCAGAGGACTTCTTGCAGTAGTGTAGGGGACAAGCAAATGAGTGCGACAGTCTATGTTGGCGTTAATATGTATTTTATAACCGTGAGGAGTATGGAATCACAGTGTATGCTTCTCCCCAGCTGGTGGTACAGAAGATAACAGAACGAACGATACGTGTGTCAGAATTGTTGCAGATCGTTACTGCACAGAATATCGAGATTGGCTACGGGATGATTTGATATACGCCATGGTGGTGTCGACCAACCACGATAACCACATAAACCGGATAACACTGTCCTAAAAATGGAGTATTGAAAACGCTATATGTCGCAGCGAGCCGCGAAGCATGGAGACAGCACCCAGGAATGCACTGTGGCCGTCAGAGGAGATGCTGATGAAAATCGCTGCCACGGTATGCCAATGTTAAAAAACGACTCGTTTAGCTGCCATCAATATGATTGGTATACTTAGTCAATGCTACTACTATCTCACTTCCAGTAAGGCATGCGTCTTATGTATCCCACTAGTTCAGATTGCACAACTAATCCTAAATGCAATGAAGGGAATCAGGAAGTAGCAAACCTATGTCAAAAAGGTCGGGTTTTAAGAAATTATTACTTGGAAGCGTCGCATCTGGAGTTGTAACTTATTCACATTGTCCCGTAATTGTAGTAGAATGAAATAAAGCATGTCACAGACAGTGGTGGTTTGCATGTGACGTTTCATTTTCTACGTAGCCGAGCTAGAGCCTATTTTCTTTTGTATACTTTGTAGTAGATCCTCGTCAGAAAGAGAATTTGGATTTAGAACATCTAGCTTCAAGGCTATTTCTTCGAGGTTTTTTCTATCGGTACTATGTTCATTTGAATCATCGTGGAGAGTGACAAATTCACGTTGAGCTTCTAATTTCGCCTTTTCGTATTCACGATGAGCACGTCCCAAAGACCTGAATAACTCTGGCAATTTCTTCGATCCAAAAAGTACCATTCCTGCAACGATTATGACTAGCAACACGTTTTCGTACGCCATGGAATTAATCTCTAATATTTGTATTGTTTATTTCGTATATCTATTTTTGTATTCAGAGCTAACCCTTTGCACTAGGTGCTGTGTTTACACACATCGGTAACTAGTAATATCGCCTACACAGGTTACACTTCTGAGCACCATACGGTTAATCCAATTCTGATCTGATTCGTTCAAGTAAATAATCTACAGTCACTGGTTTTCTGATAAAACATCCCTCCTGTCTTGTTGGATATATTTCTCTTAATGCTTCCCGATTTATTTCACCAGAAGACATGAAACAAACTCTTACATTAATATCGATAGCCAATATCTTTTCACATAATTCAAATCCGTTCATATGTGGCATATTAATGTCAACCAGAAGGAGGTCATAGAAATTTGGTTTGAATTCTGACAAGGCTGCAACAGGATTATTAGATGTTTGTACTTCAATTCTTTTATTAGTGTCTTTATTGCTATTTTCTATCGCTACTTTGAAAGTTGTTGTGACATCTACGTCGTCATCTACAATCAACATTCTTTTCCAAAATCGTTGTTTGTCTTTTATGGAAACCGTACGATACAAGAGATCTTCTGTACGTCTGTGGTAAGTCATTTGATTAAGACCATCATTTCACTCGCTGCTAATCGATACAGCGGTATGATAAATTCATTTATTCGCTTCAGCAGATCTTCATTATCAATTGGTTTTCGAGTAAACTGATGGACAGGTAATACGGAAAATATATAGGAATACATCCGTTGTACACTTCGCGAGCAAGAAAACACGTTTTAACCTTTTCAATCTCTTATTTATATGCTGTGGTATATTCGACGAATGTACTATTGTATAGGGCGAGCCCCTGAATTAAGCAAACTAGTCAAGCAGTGTAAAGACCATACGGTCATACTCGCATGTGGGTGTGAAATTGCCTTTGATATCTGACGACGTTATGTTCCTCTTGCCATCGTTATTCATGTCTTCGATTAAATTCGCAGCAAAATTTCAAGATCGTTACAGAGGCAAGGACATCCTAATGACATCGCTGGATTCACTCTAAAAGAAATGAAGTACATATGATATAGAATACATAATGCAATACAAGTGGGTAACACGCGAGCGAGATGGACTAGTAATAACGTTTATTGCAATAGTCAATGAGAATCAATATTCGATAGTTTTCTCCAGCTAGCTAGTTGAGAAGTAGTTTTCTCCAACGAATATAGTAAAGATGGTAATAGATTAAAAGGAAAACATGCTAAACCAATATTAGAAAGAAGTGTCCATTAAAACGTGATAAATTGTTAAACAATGTGGATTGGTCCATGAAAGATGGGTTGTCGGGAATGATCATGGACAACCCAAAGTACCTTATACTCAGTCACGACTCATCATATCATTAATGGTAAGATCCGGTACGAAACTTTGTCTTTGTTCTTGAAATAGTTTCAGATTTTATATCTGACAGAATAAAGGAAAAGACCGGATTAATAGCTGTGACGGCTGAGGGAAAGCTTGCCAGACCAGTAGCAATTTTCAATGTAAATGTAATATCACAGAGATGATTAAATTCCTCAACTTTGAATTGTGCATTTATTAGACCCCTCTCTACATCCTGTAATACCCTGTTTATGATCCAAATCGCGTCTTTTTTGGTTGCAATTGCATGCAAATTCATTTCTTTTCCTATCCACTGTTCTGGCAAGTCATTCAAAACGCTAAGGATATAATTCTCATTAATACATGATGAGAGTTGATGCTTGCCTATGGAATCATCTTTGATTGATGCAAGTTCCTTCAGCGTTGACGGTTGCTCTGCTGTTATAGGATCTCTAGATAATTGTTGCATATTGGAGTTAGTTGCAGGATTGCTTGATTCTAAATTAGTCTCCACGTGCTCAATAGACTCTTCCATCATAGGTTTGTATATAACCTTCCCTTTTTCTTTAGTATAGGGGATTAGTTTCTTTATCTCTTTCCAAGCATCAAAATTCATGTGCCTCTTTCATCTTATTAAAGAAATACATATGTATCTTTTCGCAAGCGTGGTTAGACGTCTACACCTAAAAGGTTTGAAAAACACAGAGTTTACAGCCAAAATGTCAACTAAAGAGCTAAATCTGTTAGATTGTTATTTTATTTCACCTTTTTTTAATAATTGGTTTCCCAACTTTTCATACCCACATCTTCTAGCCAACTTTATTATAAAGACTATAAGCTGTTAAACCGAATAGGTTGCATATTTGATGCAAGGAATCGAAAATCCATTGGAGTATTTTTTATCCCGACTTTGATTATCATATATCATATGTTAACTCCTACATCTTGGCAAGCACATTTGCTTTCATTTTGTGAAATTCTTCCTCTGTCAGAAGGCCTTTTGACTTCAAATCTCCTGATTTTGCTATTTCTTGCATGGGATCCGTTTTAGCTGAAGCTCGTGCTTGTGCTTGTTGAGCTTGTGCTTGTTTTTGCACACTTTCCATCCGTCTCCTTGCAGACAATCCAGCAACGTGTCCTATCATTGCAGCTCTTGTAAACCCATAATACCGATATGTGAACAGAAGTTAAGCGATAAGGGATCCCACATGTCTTTTTACTCTGGCATGAGCTAGACCTTTGGCCTTACAAACTAGTCGCAAGAGAGATATTCCCTATGAATCTCTAGTATCCAGAACAACATACTGATACCCAATCTCATGGGCATCTCTCTCGACCAAAGTAAATATTAGTCACGTGCACTATAACATAGACGAAATCAACATTACGGTCAAATTGAGTAAATTGTTCTCTATAACTCCCCAAATTCTATGTCCAATTCGTACAACGGAACGCATAATACCATTAAATCAAGCGCCTGGCTACACATGCATTCTCAGGTGGTACAAGAGGTACCCCCGGTTCTTAATTAGCACGATCGTGTGTATGACTGCAGTCCTCTTGAAAGGGGCAAGGCGAAAGTGTCGTTCTCTCTCGAATGTCAAAATGACGAGTCCTATATGGATGATTTGTAGGTGGTTTTAAATAATCCGTTCAAATGAGAATACCAAGGTTATCTCATATCTTCGGTTAGTGAGCGTCCTGCTCTGCGATATATCCAAATCCAAATAAATGGGCCGGCAACCAGGCCGATAGAAGCTACTATTAAAAGCAGAGTATCCATACTGTTATTGCACCGTTTCAGGATTTAAGAGATGTCACGGTCGTTTAACTAATTTCGATCAGCTATTTAAGTTCCTCTATGCAGAAGTCACAGTTTGAAGCTCTATTTGACGCAAGTCCACAAGTCACGATACACGCATAAGATGTCAGGGATTAGTAGAATTTAATAATTGTTGAATTGAATTCGAAAGTAATCCACGCGATTTAATTTCTGGCATCGAATTTAGTAATTCAGCCGGATTAGAAACTGAGGTGTGGCAGTTGTTATTGATACACACTGTTGTGTGGCATACATCGCCTTCACAATTAGTAGAGCTCTTTTTTGAAAGACTTTGAGCATTTGCTACATGATAGGAATATCCTAACGGAGCCGCGATCAACATAGCTGTGATTAATGCTGATGCTATCTTCCAAATCATACTGTTGGTTTTGGGATTATGCTATATTTGACTTAGGATTGTTATCATCGTAATTCGATTCTGATACCTTTAATTATTTAATAATGATTGAAATTTTTCATTGTACGATCGATGGAGACAATCCTAAGAGGAAGTTAATAGTGGTAGCAGTAACAGTGACAGCTATCAGAGATTTAATTCAATTGATCTATCCTAAGAAGTTAAATCTCGATTCTTAAATGTCGTGAGTCTATTTCTCGCAACTTTTTTTTTGCAATCCTGGCTTTACGGACCTGGGCCTTTTATCAAGGCGAATATTAGCAAAAATCTATACTTAAAAAATGTAGCTTGTATACAAGTAGAAGAAAAGGGAAAATAATAAATCCTTCGGACATGTCAGTACGATTTTGAACTTTTCAGAGTAGGTCCCTTCTACGATATACAGCACTTTACGAAGACAACCCACAATTAGTATGTCTTATACGACATATTCCTTTTCACAAAAGTAACCAAGTATTACCTATGTTTAGGATATGCATGATATTAAGAATTTTGCTATTATCAGATTCTTTATGTTATTAATTTTGTGCCTGGTGTCACGCTTCAAAAAAAGTCCTATGTATACACACCATCTTAATCTTATTGTTAAAATTGGAGTAGAGTCGCCGGTATATTTTCGGAAAGAGTTAGTCTCATACATCGTTTATTGCAAATTTGTCAGCCAACTGTTTCTCGCAATTATCACAAAGAATGCCGGCGGAATATGCCAGGCTCGATATCATCATTAACATTTCTTCTGAAAGATTGAGTCCATTTTCCAGCCGGGTCAGCAATAATTCTACAGCTGAGAAAGCTGTCTTTACGATCTTACCATCAGTGCATCTTTCGCAAATACAACTACATACTGACGGCTGCTGTGTCGATCGTAAAGATTGTTTTGTAAAACAAACTTTACAAATTGTCGCGTGTTTGTCTTTCGTTTTATCGTCTATTTCAAACTGATTCAGAAGTTTAACACTTTTACATAAGCTACATTTCTTGGAAATCGGAATCGGTCGTCCAGTCTTCATGACCGACAGATAACAATTCTTTTATAACAACGTTTGTGACACATATCATATATATCTATGTGAAGTTATATCAGATCGATATCGTCTAATATGCCTAAAGAGAACATCTTCAAATATATATCACACGATATGATCCATTACAATGCTGTCTCCTGAATATATTTTCATAGTTGGGATACTGATCAGTCATATTTGCTACTGAATTATGCGTTTGGCTATTCCTAAGACTATCGGGTTGAGGAGGGTATTGTAGATTTGTTACACCATGCCAATGACAGGCAGCCTTATAGCCCATACAAGCTATTTTTCCTACGGCATTAGCTATGTTATTTTTTGCGTCGACATCGTAGCCATTTAATGCTAACGCCTTATCATATGAATAGCATTCTGGTACCTGCCTAAATCATATAGAGCTGCCCCTTTCTTAACCAATGCATTATGTAATTAGGTTGTATCGCTAGGACTTTAGTATTGTATAGCTCCAGTATGATTTCCTAAGTCGTCAAGAGCATTACCTTTGTTATTCAGCGCAGAAACATAATGTGGATCCACAGACAATGCTTTATCATAATATTAGCTATACTTTTTTTGTTTAGTTACTGTTATCTGCAGTCATAGTGCCTGTCATGTTCGTAGGTCGTCCGATAGTCGATGCGATACTAACACCGCAACTAGTAGGACAGTACCTGTGTGACACAGTACCCGTTGTTGTATTCATATTGATCTTTACTAGATATTTGATGATACTAGAGATTATGTTGAACGATAACATAGTGTAATAGCGGACCCTAGTCTGGCTTCGTGGTAACTTGGTCGAAAATCGCTTACCTATTTATTTGGCAAGTGCTACATTCTGTAAGAGACTAATTACAACAGGCAGAGTTCTATTCTCAACCACTATTATAGTAATATTTCAGGCGTTGTTTCTACACTTTAGGTGGAAGACGGTTCAGCCCTGTCAGCTACCTGGCAATGTATATTAATAGTCATACAAAGAGGTCACTAGAGCTCATGTTATGTAAATGCGGATTTCGAATTCTTATTTTGAGCATGCTGACATTTATATTACTATACTCTCTCACATCCGAGCTCCGTTCTATGGTTAGTCAGGTAGCAGCTCGTTCTACTAATTTGCTCTCTAACCTCTCAGAAAAAATACTGAATAACAAAGCTGCAGCTCTTAACAATTTAGGGAAGTATAACGAATCTCTTATCTACTCTGTCAAAGCATTATCTATAAATCCTAACAATGTTGATGCATTAAGTAGCAAAGGCATAGCTCTGGACCATCTAGGAAACTATACTGGAGCTATCGAATATTATGATAAAGCGCTGACTGTAGACCCGAAGTATGTACCTGCTTTAAATAATAAAGGCGTGGTTCTTAGAGGATTAGGAAACTATACTGGAGCTATCGAATATTATGATAAAGCGCTGACTGTAGACCCGAAGTATGTACCTGCTTTAAATAATAAAGGCGTGGTTCTTAGAGGATTAGGAAACTATACTGGAGCTATCGAATATTATGATAAGGCGCTGGCCATACAACATAATGATACTTACGCATTAATTAATAAGGGCACAGCTCTTGAGCATTTGGGAAACTATACTGGAGCTATCGAATATTATGATAAGGCGCTGGCCATTAATCCAAAGTACAGAGCTGCATTAGATAACAAAGATCTTCTGGAACAATATTTGGGAGGATTGAAGAATGAACGAGCAAAGTATTTGAAAAATGTATAATTGGCTGATGAGATGATATGTTAGATCGGACAAATGGAGACATATAGTGATTAAATCGCGATATAGAGCAGTTAAACTATTTGAACGAGTTCATACGTACCCAGAAGAGAGCGAGATACCATGTTTTTGTCTATCTCCACTAGGTGTACTTTCTACAATCTCTAACACAAGGTTCGAGTCTTAACTCGCACACGTCATGCTGTACGGGCTAGCACTGCGACGAAGAACGAGTAGAGTAATTCATCGCAAGATGTCCAAATTGAAGTTAGGAACTTTTGCTAGCGTGGACAGGAACAAAATGACCACTGCGTTATATAGGACTAAACACAATTAGTAAAGTTATTTGTAAAACCGTAATACAGGCCGATTGCTTGAATATGTTCGGACAAGATAATACACATATCTTGGGATTGGATTAACCAAGCCTATAATAAATAAAATGCAATGTGCTTACAGAATTAATTGCTGTATATAGATAGTATATCGAAGTCTCGTCACGTATAAACAACTAGGAGAATGTTATAGTATAATGAATACCTTTAGCTTAGTATTTAGCATCATAGGTATCGTAGCTATGATATTGCTGTTCGGAAACCAAGCATTTGCATATGGCGGCTACGGTGATTATGGTGGCTATCCCTACGGCGGCTACTATGATCCTGGGTCGCCACCACCCTACGCCTACTGTAGCTACGCCGATTACAAGAAAAACGTATTGTCCTATGGTGTCTGCAGCTACTACCCCTTCAGCTACTAGACAGCACTGATAGTATGACGTTAGGGAAGAAAGGATGGACGGAAATGCAAGACGACAGACACTGCAAAGCTTGTGGTCATCTTTTAGCAATGCATAACACAGAAGGCTGGACCATTACCTTTCCAAAGTATTGCAACTGTGGTGGGGCAATAAAATAGTGATATAAGATTAAAATATTCTCGGCGATACTGCTGTGCATATATAGTGTTATATTTTTGCGACAGCTGCCAATTGTTAAACGATATTTGTTCTGTAGGACTCATCTATACAACTACATCAACACTCAAAATTCACTGAATCTAAGTCAACTTCTTGTAACTAGATCAGATATTAACCATTCTGCCATTACTTAAAATTCTGTATATTTGCTGGAATGCTGCGACTTTGTCAAGAGTTATTTAATATTGATTTAATAACGCAATCACTGATGACTACGTCTGCAGTGCTATCCTCAACTGGAACTCCTACCGGATGCGTGTTGTATGGAAAATCCATTTGCGCCTTAAGAGGAATAAGAGAAGCAAGAGCAAGAAGAGCAAGATCCCATTCGTAAGTCGAAACAACGTACACTTTCTGAATTCATCAGTTCAGGCCTATCGTTTTCTGAATGGATGGTCAGCAACCCTCTACACAAGATGTTCGTATATCAGAATATGTCAAACCAAGAGCACGAATTATGGTCTCAGATCGACCGGATGAATTATCTAAATAAAGTCCGTAGATCAAATCGTACAGTTGTCTTTCGTATCTCTTATAATCAATATTGGAGCTGTGAGGTATATCAATATGCATATAAAATACAGAGACAGAAACGAAATTATTGCACAAATATTAGAAAGCGCTAATGGGAACCGAGTACGATTAACAAAGATAATGTATGAGGTATATCTTTCTCATGGACTAACTAAAGAGTATGTACGGCTTTTAATAGAAAAAGGTTTGATGGAATATCTAGATGGAGACAGGACATTCAAGACTACAGACAGAGGCATGAATTTCCTGCGTATTAATAATAAAGTACAAGGATTAAACCCACTCACTACCAAATCTCAGCGCAACGATAGTCGGTCACATGACTCTATTATTTTGACGGAATAGCATTCATTTGACGGCGTTGTCAAGGCCGTTGTTACGAAAGGAGTTTTAGATTTAAGTAGAAATTTGTGATTTGGGGGTTGGTGGTTGAAGAGTATGACCCAGGTTTAGATTAATATTTATTGGATTTGAATAATTGGCATTCCTAAATGAATTTGTAAACATTATATATGCTGAGACTTGCTTTATCGTGCTGTCTGAAATCGTGGTTGCAAACTGAGCTTTACCTGGAGCAACAGTATTCACGCCATGCGGAGATGATGAAATCTTTAATAACGCCCTATTCGGTCCATATACTTTCATATATGCATATTGACCGACACCCCCTGGAGTATAGTCTACAATTACTTTAACTTGATGCAATTTATTATTATTTGTAAGCGGCAAGAAATGTGCATAGTCTAATCTTTGAGTAATCGGTTTGCTACTCACGAGGGCAACGGCAATATTACTAATATTGTCGTTAAAATTGTTACGTAATATCGACATTTGTATTAAGACAAGACCGATTGCAGCTAACACTAGCATCAATTTTATGGTAGTCATTTCCTGTTATCATTAATGACTCACGTTATGTCTTAATAGGATTCAGAAATATACTGCTGTAGAATAGCTCAAACAATTTTTTCATGAATATATGTGCGGAATATACACCTGCGGACCTCTTAACTTAATGTATATCACACCCTATCAAATGAGTTAACAATCTTATTCCCACAAATATTGATAATTGACTCACCTTCGGAATGTCATATTCATGTTTTTCTTCCCGCATATTTACTGGAAAATTAACTATAAAGAAAAGAAGGACTTTATATTTATCTTTTTTACGGATGTGAATTTTAGAGTCATCTAGATTAGGTCCACCAGAGTGTACTTGTGTTGTCTCGAGTGGGAAACTATAACCAGAATTATTCATAGTTTCAAAATGCTTTTTTGTGAGTATCAGCAGGCCCGATATGATCATAACTAG
>JASHSN010000473.1 GCA_030038695.1 Nitrososphaeraceae archaeon | reverse complement strand
AACGCAAAGACCGTGGGATTCACAGGAGCTGCTGGTGTTGGGAAGAGTTCTCTCATAGAAAAATTGGTTCCACTTTTTAAGAATCTGGGATATAAAATAGCCATTCTAGCTGTTGATCCAACAAGTCCCATTACCGGTGGGGCCATCCTCGGAGATCGCGTAAGGATGCATACTACTATGGATGATCAGAACGTCTTTATGAGGAGCTTGGCTTCTAGGGGAGCATCAGGAGGACTCTCTAGATCAGTTAGAAATGTAATACGCATCCTTGATGCAGCCGGCTATAGTTTGATAATTGTTGAAAGTGTAGGGGCAGGACAAGTGGAAGTACAAATTTCAAACGTCGTCAACTTAACTGCGGTTGTGTTTAGTCCACAAACCGGTGACAGTATACAAGCGATAAAAGCTGGTCTGACTGAAATTGGAGACCTCTATATTATTAACAAGGGAGAACTTGACGGTTCCACTCGTCTATACAATTCTATCAGAGATCTGATAGGTGACACGCCTAGGAAGCCTTTCGTGATAAAAACATCAGCTAAAAACGGCGATGGACTCAAAGACGTTGCTGTTAATATCGATAGATTATTACATATTAAGGCAGATAATAGAGATCTGGAAAAGAGAATGCTAGAATTCGAGTTGAGAGATATGGTTTTAAACATGGTTGAAGAAAAAGTTTCTGCTATGTTTATGAAAGACACCAGATATTGTGAGTTTATTGAGAAAATAGTAAAAAAAGAACTCGATCCTTATCTGGCCGCTGAACAGTTGGCGTCGGTAGTATTAAGGTGAGCGAACTTGACAGACAAACAGATTAAAACAGATTCTGGCATACCAGTAAGAAGAGTCTATGACGAAAATTCATTACGGAAAGATACTCTGCCCGAAGAGCCCGGTAAATTTCCGTACTTGAGGGGAATCTATGCTGACATGTATCGGGAACGTTTATGGACAATGCGACAATACAGTGGCTTTGGGAGTGGAGAAGAGACCAATAATAGATTTAAATTCCTGCTTTCTGCCGGTCAAACAGGCCTTTCTTTAGCGTTTGATCTTCCTACGCAGACAGGTCGTGATTCAGATGATCCTCAGTCGGAAGGCGAGGTAGGAAGAACTGGAGTGGCTATCAGCTCCCTGAAGGATATGGTGACGTGTTTTGATGGTATCCCGATGGAGAAAGTCAGCACATCTATGACAATTAATTCAACGGCTTCGACGTTGCTATCTCTGTATATTAGCGTAGCTGATCTACAAGGCTTTTCTCCAGGAAATTTAAGGGGTACTACACAAAATGATATTATGAAAGAGTACATTGCTAGGAATACCTATATCTATCCTCCGAAACCGTCCTTAAGGATCATAGGTGACACTATAGAGTATTGTTCTATGCACGTTCCTCAATGGTATCCGGTCAGCATATCTGGATATCACATGAGAGAAGCTGGATGCACAGCTATTCAAGAATTAGCCTTCACTTTCGCTAACGCAATAGAATACATCTCAACATGTGTAGATAGAGGTATTAAAGTTGATGACTTTGCACAGAGATTATCATTTTTCTTTTGTTGTACAATGGAATTCTGCGAGGAGATAGCAAAATTTAGAGCAGCCAGGAAAATATATGCCAAGATTATGAAGGACATCTTTCACGCGAAGAACGAGAAATCACTCCATCTACGGTTTCATGTCCAAACGAGCGGTGAATCATTAACCGCTCAACAGGTTGATAATAATATCGCTAGGGTCACGACACAAGCTTTGGCGGCGGTGCTGGGTGGATGTCAATCATTGCATACAAACTCTCGCGACGAAGCTCTTGGCCTGCCAACGGAAGATTCTGTGAAAGTGGCACTCAGGACACAACAGATTATCGCCAACGAAACCGGAGTTACCAAAACAGTGGATCCAATGGGAGGCTCTTACTACATCGAAAGCCTCACCCAAAGCATGGAGGAAGAGGTCGAAAAATATTTGAAAAAAATTGATCGGATGGGTGGCGCATTGGCAGCTGTAGAAAAGGGATTTTTTCAAGATGAGATTAGGCAAAACGCGTACAGGTTGAAGCAGGAAATAGACTCCACCGAGCGCATTATAGTGGGTGTCAACAAGTTCCAAGATAGGAAAGACGTCGAACCAAAAATAAGTGTATTAGATAGTAAAATTGAAATAAGGCAAGTTGCGAGACTCAAAGATTTCAAGAAAAATCGTGATATTATAAAATTTAATGCAGCCATAAGCAGACTCCAAAAGGCTGCTGACGACCCTGACGAAAATTTGATGCCCCACATCATTAATGCGGTTAAAAGCAACGTTACGTTGGGTGAAATAAGCAGTACCTTTAAAGAAGTGTTTGGTTTGTACGAACCAGAGATATCCTTTTAAATTCCTGTATCTTGTGACGGTAATGTACATGAGAATATATTATTACCTAATATCCTAGTATGGACAGTAGTATCGTTGTCTAGCAAGATTGCCGATATTGGGCTGGCTAAGCAGGGACAAATGTCATACACATGGGCAAGGACCCATATGACAATATTAGAGAAGATCAAGATGAGCAACGAAAGTAAGAAGCCGTTGTCAGATTACAAATTAGGATTCTGTTTACACATAACAAAAGAAACGTCGGTGCTAATTATTGCCGCGAAAATGTTGGGCGCAGACATAGCAATTTGTTCTGCAAATCCCTTATCCACACAAAACGATATCGCCGCATTTCTGTCTTCAGAAGGGATAAAGGTTTTCGCATGGAGAGGACAATCGGAAAGGCAATACCGTGAATGCATTGAAAGCGTCCTCCAATTTCAGCCAGATATCCTAACAGACGATGGTGGTGATTTACATACGGCAGCTCATAAATCAAAAACTCGTTTCTATGGAGGAACTGAAGAAACTACTACTGGCGTGAAGCGGCTAGAGATATTGCAATCACGGAAACGCCTGAAGTATCCTGTAATAGCTGTCAATAATGCCTATACAAAACACTTGTTCGATAACCGATATGGGACAGGGCAAAGCACGATTGATGGGATCTTGAGGACGACTGGATTGTTTTTGTCAGGGAAACAAGTAATAGTTTGCGGTTACGGCTGGGTAGGAAAAGGAGTTTCTGTTAGAGCAAGAGGAATGGGGGCAATTGTTACGATAACAGAAGTTGATCCCATAAAAGCACTTGAAGCCCATATGGACGGTTTCAATGTTCAACAACTATCTGATGTGTCATATATCGGCGACATATTCATAACATGTACCGGTCACTGTCGTATCATTAGAAAGGAACATTTGAAAAAAATGAAGGACGGTGCAATGCTCGCAAACGCAGGGCATTTTGACGTAGAAATAGATGTTGGTTACCTTTATTCTCAGGATAAGTTTCCGATCTTGGTGAGACCTAACGTAGAATGCTTTAAATGTCACGATAAAAAATTGTATCTTTTATCGAAAGGAAGGGTTATCAATCTAGTTGGCGCCGAAGGCCATCCTCCCGAAGTGATGGCCTTATCATTTGCCAACCAATTGTTATCCATTTTATTTCTTTCAAAGAATTATCGTTCATTAACAAACAAAGTATACAATGTTCCACATGAGATCGACCTAAAGGTAGCTCGTTATGCTATAGAAGCAGAAAATTTGAGAATTGATGACAGTTGATTCCGTTCTATTTTTGATTGTTCTAACAACGAGTCGGCAATTTTTGTAACGCAGGGGATAGCTTAAAATCTAATACGAAGCAAGAAAATTTGCTTTGCCAAGTATCGGGGAGGAGATCGGGAGTGCTGTAGTTACGAGCGCTCTACCTTATGCCAACGGTGAAATTCATCTAGGTCATGTTGCTTCTACTTACCTGCCAGCAGATATATTTACACGGTATTCGCGGCTAAACGGTAGGAAAATTTATCATATTAGCGCGTCCGATGATTTTGGAACTCCTGTGCTGATCAATGCAGAAAGGGAAAAGAAGACCCCTGGCGATTATGTCGCTTTTTGGAATAAGCGAGATTATGAGGATTTCAAAAATTTGGGAATATCTTTTGACGCCTTCTGCAGGACTAGTTCAAAAGAAAATTGTGAGTTTGTACAGTATGTTTTCAAGAGGCTTTTCAAAAACGGTCATATATATGATCAAAACGTAATACAGTTTTACTGCCAATTCGACAACAAATTTTTGCCTGATAGGTACGTGTTAGGGAAGTGTCCATATTGTGGAGCGGAAGATCAGTACTCTGATCTTTGCGAAAGATGTGGGCGTGTCCCTGATGAGATTCTAGATCCAAGATGTGGAATATGTGGAAACAAACCAATCAAGAAACAAAGCAAGCACTACTTTTTCAACCTCTCTAGTTTCTCAAACCGACTTAAGACATGGTTAAATACGAATAGTAACCTCCAGCCAGATGTCAAAAATTATGTCATTAATTGGATAAATGATGGACTACGAGACTGGGATATAACCAGAGATTTATCTTGGGGCATACCTGTACCCTTGCCAGAGGCGAAGGGCAAAGTCTTCTATGGTTGGTTCGATAATCACCTCTGCTATATCTCCACCATGATTTCCTATCTTCAGCAATCTGGCATCGACGGTAAAGCGTTCTGGAATAGCTCTGAAATCTATCATTTTATTGGCAAGGACATTGTGTATCATCATTACCTTCTGCTTCCTGCAATGCGAATGGGGTTAGACACAGAGTACAAATTGCCGGATTATATACCAACCAGAGGACATCTTCTGCTTCACAATCAAAAGCTCTCCAAAAGTCGAAACAGGTATATCGGTCTTAGGGATTTTACCACTACTTTCGTTCCTGATTATTTGCGATTTTACCTTTCATCTATCACACCTTACTCCCAGACAGACATTAATTTTGATTGGGACGTATTTTCTGAAAAGATTAACAACGAGCTAATTGCAAATATTGGGAACTTTATAAACCGGGCACTGTCTTTTACTCACAAAACATTCTCAGGAATGGTTCCAGACCCCGCGGAATATAACTCTGATGATAATTTTAGCCTATCGGAGATCGGAGCAATAGCAAGAGAGGTAGGTTGCTTGTTGTCGCAACTTGAAATCGATAAATCATTAAAGAGAATCCTAAGATTCAGTGGTCATTTCAATCAGTACTTTCAGATAAAGCAACCCTGGGCACATAGACAAACTGCGAACACAACTTTGTTTATTGCAGTGAATGCTGTAAGGTCGATAGCGATCATGCTAGAGCCATTTATTCCATTTTCTTGTGAAAAGATATGGTGCCAACTGGGGATGACTGACAGCATACACCAACAATCGTGGTCGTCTGTATCCGAGATTAGAATTCCTGCCGGACATTTACTCGGAAAGGTGGAACCCATTTTCACGAAGATCGATCGCGAGGTTATAGGGCAACATAAAGAGGTTCTTGGAATGCACAATGGTTGATAATTTAAAACGTGGATTATTGGTAGGTCGATTTCAACCATTTCACAAAGGACACCTTTTCCTCGTTAGGCAGGTCTTTCAAGATTGTGACGAGCTGATTGTTGTCATCGGATCTGCGCAATACAACTATACGTACACTGATCCCTTTACCGCAGGAGAGCGAATAATGATGATACATGCATCTTTCATAGAATCAGGAATAGATTTGAAGAAATGCTACATTGTACCTGTGGTAAACGATGAAAATAACGCTAGGTGGTTTTGCCATTTAAAATCTATGGTACCACATTTCGATATTTTGTATTCAGGCAACGAATTTGTCACAAGCTTGGTTTCGGGTAATATCAAAGTTCTGAAACCAAGATTTAGTAAGAGGAGGGAATACAATGGGACAAATATTCGTAAACTTATGTCAAAATCGCAATCGTGGAAAAAGTTACTTCCACAGTCTGTGGCCAGAATAATCGAACAAGTCAATGGTGTGACACGAATTCGATTTCTCTTGAATGAGAAATTATCAGAGAAAGAAAAAAATGCCGTCTGATTAGACTAGGCCGACTGTCATTAGGTCATTAGATCGACAATTCTTCTTATTCTATGTAATGTGTGTGTTTTGTATTTTGACATATTGATTATTCTCTGGGAATCGGAGCTTCACAAAATTCCATGAGGACGCCATTTAGAGATTTGGGATGAATAAAAGTGATTTTCCTTCCATAGGATCCAACCCTCAGTCCACCAAGAATTTTCATGCCATTTGCTGTGGCCCTAGATATGTCCTTCTCGATATCATCCGCAGTTATGGCGATATGATGTATTCCCTCACCACGGTCGATCAGAAATTTCTTGATTGGGCTATCCTCTGCAGTTGGTTCCATCAGCTCCATCCTAGTGTCTCCGAGTTCTAGCATTGCAACTTTTACTTTCTCGTTTTGGACCGTCTCTACTTCTAAATGGTCTACTTTGAGAATCCTTTGATAGTTTGCTATAGCCTCATCTAAATTGTTAACAGCTATCGCTATATGGTCTATTCGCATTCCTTCGTCCGCTCTTTATTGCGACAGTCTAGTTAATAATCTAAATGTAAGATTGTCCAATAATTGAAATTATTATTCAACAGCTATTTTCTCTCTATGCTCAGCTTGTTCGTCGATTTTATTTAATTCTGTCAATAAGAATTGCTTATACTTTTCTCGCTCCTGTTCTGTCATTTTATCGAGATTCGAGCTTATTGTTGATCCTATTGTGGATACTCTGTCGATCATATCCAGCGCCATAAACTTACCGACGCTCCCTACCCTGAGCATTACATCCAGTTGTTTCTGTAAAATGTTACGCATTGAATCTATATCTGCAGCCATTTCTAGTCCTTTTGCGGTAATTTTGTACCTACCGTTCTCAGTTTCAGCTATGAGACCCTCTTCAAGTAGTCGACCTAACATAGGGTAGATTAATCCAGGCGATGGTTTCCATCTTCCTTCGCTTTGAAGTATAGCCTTATCAATGATTTCTTTGCCCGATAACTGCTGCTCCTTTAACAGGCCAAGCACGTAATGTCTAGAAAACCCTCTGGGAATAACACTTCCAACCCGCGAAAACCAATCAGAGAACATATCGCTAGTAATATCGCTAGTGACTTATTAATGTTTCTCCAATGTTAGTTCTGCTGCAAACTAGGGTGATCGAGATTTGCTTGTTGCATGCCGGGTGATAGTTGTTGCATGTAGGGTGGCCGTAAAGTGATAGAAGCTAATTGGTTTATATGGCCATCCGTGGCAAGCTATAGCGGAATCAAATGTGGGGCCGCGTTTGTCTAAGCGTTGGTCTTACGATTGCGGCTTTTGCGATTATAATCGCAGGAATATTTCCAGGACTGTGGACGCTG
>JASHSN010000057.1 GCA_030038695.1 Nitrososphaeraceae archaeon | reverse complement strand
AGCAGAAGAGATTAGACTTTCAGTTGTAGGAATCATTTCTGCTGGAGAGCATCCCACTCATCCTTAGGTACAACAATCACGGTCTTTTTCAACCACTCCTTTGGTAGAGTGATGTGCGCACCTGTTCCGAACTTGGTAGGACGACCTTCTACGGTTTTAATCTGCCATCTATTCAATTGTCATCAATCACATATCTTTATGGATCAGGAGCTCCGCCACAACCGAATGAACCACAAAGTCCTGGACCTTGTCCTATTGGAAATGGACCCGAACTTTGAGCACTATTCTGATCTGTGCTCACATAATTCCCATTACCGTATATGTTGATGCTCGCGCCTTGATTAGTTGATTGATAACTATTCCATTGTTTATCGTATCCCTCATGAAATCCATTCCAGTAGATCTCAGAATGACACGATAAACATTGACCTACGGGATTGTACTGTAAATTATTATCATGATCATATATTGCGTCTTGTTGCCCTGCATACCAACCATTTTGATATGCCCCAGATCCCGGTTGCTGATAGAAATAACTTGGTTGGTCGCCATCGCCAACACCCCAATGAGGGCCGCAACAGCCATGATCCCAATCATCTCCATTCCATGCTAATACCTGATTTGTTGTTCCAACTCCTGCAATTCCTATCAATAAAAGAGGAAGTGCGGCGATTATGATATTATATTTCATATATATCATATATATCCGGCTCATAATAGCTTTTGTGGAAAGATTCTCAGTGTAGAATGACCGAATTTGATTAGATCGAGCCTGTAGGTATACAGTCTTTTCGGAAATGCGGTGTATTGCAAACTAAACATCCTTCTACTGATGTGAGTCGCCGTTAAGCAACTCCCTCAGTTTCCATATCAGAGCCTTAGCCTGGTTAAGATTCTTCTCGATAGAATTTTGGAATTTAATCGATTTGTCTATGTTTGTGTTGACATACGTTCTAATCTGGGTTAAGCAATTTCTTGTGTCTTCTGCATCTTTTATTGTTTGGTCGATGTGACTAACCGTTTGCTGGAAGCCCCCGTTAGGGTCATTTATATACATCATCAATAGTTTGAAGGCATTCATCGCTTCGTCAGTCTCCGCATCTTTCACATCTAGTATCTGCTGAGTTTCGAACAAATGTATTGCCACCTGACGTAACGCGAAATACGCGAGTGCTACATATTCAAGTTTAACGAATATGATACTCTTTCCGACCTCACAATCCGGTGGTACATAGATCTGCTGATGTAAGGAGTCAGCAGGCAGGATCCTTGTAGCGAGTATTCCTAATCTAGTTCCGTCGTCTCGCATATTCTTGTTGAGTTGAGCGATAAAATTACTCTCCCATTGTTTCGTATCCTTTACGCTTATGGAGATCTTTCCGCAATCTCTTCCTTTGTCTCTTACTGTACATACTATATCCGTTCCTTGCTTCGATGCATGTTCGTCCGAAAATGAGTCTCCAGTGTTGCTTACCGCAGATTTTAGATCAGTAATTAGAGCTTTTTCACTTACCTTTCCTATCCCTGTTCCAGCTATCCTAGTTGATATTGCAGTAATTCCTTGTTTAACATCGTTTAGCTCACGCATCATATCGATTCTATCCTGCGTAATAGTCCTTGTCGCATCGTGGAATTCCCTCAGTAGATCATTTCTCATTGTCGTTAAATCTCTAACTACATTTCCTGTGCCCTTGTCTCCTCTCTCGCTGATTTCACTACCCCACTTCATCATCTTTTCACTGATTTGAGTAAATTTCTGATGTATGCATTGTTCTAAACTTTTGATTTGTAACTGAACGTTTGTTTTTTCTGGGTTGCCTAGCCATTGCATGGCTATTTTCGCGATATTAAGGATGTCTTTTATATTTCCGGTTTTCACGTATTCTTCTAGATCGGTTAACTCTTCAATTGATAAACCAACTCTGGCAAGGCTAAGTCGATCTACATTGCTCTGACATATAGGACAAGTAGCTGCTCGTTCGATACCTTCGCTTACTGTCATTGCATAGCAGCTCCGTCAACACATATAGGACGTAGATCCGCATGATGTCGTTTTGCTTCAATGAATGCTCGTTTGATATCCAATTGCGTATGGATCGGGATGTTCCTGTAAAACCCAATACCTAAGGGGCTTCGTTTGCCGTGTCTGTATTTGCGCAGTATGTAGTTTATTCGATGCAGTTGTTTTATAGAATATGCAGGACATAAAGAAAAACATCCAACATATTCTGGTTTGAACGCCATTTTTATTTCCGGGCGTGCGGAAATTTCTTGACCTGATTGATTCATGTCAAAGACTTGACGAAGAAAAGATTATAGTGAAATCCGCAGAAGTTTAGACAGTCCGATGACTTTCATTGATCCAGTTCTCACAATTTGTGAGACCTGCTTATATACGGAAAATGTGTAGATTTTGCGAATTGGCGACAGATGAGTCTGAATCTACTTTAAGTCTTTCACAAAGAGCCTACGTGCATGTCAAATCGCTAAGAGGTGCCAGTCGCTGGTTACTTATATTAGTTATAGGAATATTATTTTTTAACGTTTTAGCCATAATCGCTTGGATAAGTGCAACTTCTAAAACGATAGAAATCTTAGTGTCTATCATTATATCGACAGCGATATCTGCTTACGTCCTAGGATGGTTTGCCGTTAAAGCTCCGCATGCATATAGAAAACTTCAGGAGTGGGACGAAGACTATTTGGAGAGCGCTTATATTATAATTTTCGATACAACTATACCGAAAGGTAATACGGCAGGTGAAAAAGTATTCAATCTGTCCAAATTAGTATTTCCTGAATTGAGATCTGACCTCTATATCTCACCGTTAGATAAACCCACCTTTCCGGCTTTCATGAAGGCCTTACTTTCGAAAAGGAATATAATCCGAAATTCTATCAATGAGGATACATCAGAAACGTTGAATCGTAGATTCGATTCATACGTTATAGACGTTGCACATAAGACAGATGTAGGTTACTTTACGGTTAAGGATTTCAAAGATAAAATTGTAAAACCCGAAGATCTCAGGCAACTCGCAAGAATACTGAAAGAGAATTTTACTCACATTTTTCGCGTGATTTGTGTAGCCAAAGCCTACGATGAATCTTTTTTAAATAGGGAGACGCTGGACAAACAAATGAGTGAATTGAAGGCAAATTTTAAAATTGACTTAATAGTGGAAGAGAAGGTAGGATTTTCTGTCTTATGGATATCTTAGATATCTTCATTGACTAGCCCTAAAAATTCTTTAATAAGAGGATTTCGTAAATGTATAATAGTTTCTCTACCTTTATCTGTTATTTTATAAATTACACGTCCTTTAGTTACATGACTCATGTCAATTTCACGTATTCTCTCTAGCGCACACAACTCATCAAGTAATCTTTTGAAACGACTGGCCTCTTGAGTGTGGCCAGGAACAGCATGAAATTGTATATTATGAGCATTCGATCCTTCTTCTCTATTATAGAGATAAGATAAAATTCTGATTTTAATTTGCTCCTGACTAAGGTTTTTCTGCCTAGCCAATTATAACATGCTTATCTCATTATGGATATACCAGCAATATTAAATCTTATTGAGATTCTATGAGTTGCTAGAAGAGCGATAAACCGATAGCGACTTCAATACTTTGTTGCTTCGTTTCTCCTGAAAACTGATATCGCCCCCATCATAGGCAATAATGAAAGTGGACTGTATTATGCCATATAATACTAATATTCCGAAGCAATCTTAGGTTGGCCATATAGGTGAAAACCATCTGGTGAAAAAGTTCCAAATCGATTTTCAGCCTTCAATAATGCTAAACTCGTAACGGTTCCGTCTTTATTCTCATTGCGCGACTCTTGTACGATAAATTTATAGGCCTTTGCACCTCTGGTGATTACTCGTGGCAAATTGGGGTTACTGCGATCAACATAAAATAATCCAAACTTAGCCTCAAGCTTATAATTATCAAGCCATTCATAGTTATCCATAAAAGACCAGTGCAAGTATCCAATCACATTCGAACCTTTATCTAAGGCCAGCCTAATTTGCTGAAGATGAGAGATAATAAATTGTGCCCGTTGTTTATCAGATTTATCTGCTATGCCGTTTTCAGTAATTAAAATTGGCACGTTATTCCACTCCTTTGTGATATGAGTAATTATGTTGTATAATCCCTTAGGATAGATCTCCCAACCAAGGTCGTTGAGAATACCATGCGGCTGCTCATTTTTGTTGTACAGGTCATTAAAGAAAGCTCCTCCCACAAACTTGGCAGAAGAGAAAGCAACTATATTACTATAATAGACATAAACCCTTCTATAATAGTTAACACCAATAAAGTCTGTTTTATCAATCCAATTTTTGTGTATTTTAAAATTAGTACTTTCTTTGTTATGTCTTTCTAGAGTTTCTAAGTAATTTAGATCCTCTTCTCCCTTTATTAGAGCATTAATTAGGTAATCGTTGACGAAATAGGCAAAGTTTTTACTTGCTTCTACATTATTATTTTTTAATTTGGAGATTCGACTTTTTGATATAGCAGGAGACACTTCCGTCATTGCATGAGAAAAGCCTACAAGGCTGGTTTTACCATCTCCGTCAGAGTCAACATCATCAAGTTCTTTAATTTTATCATATGCTAGCACATGAGCCTCAATGAGATTGTGTAATACTTTTTTCGCCCTTTTTCCATCAAGGAGAAAACCAGGAGGCCATAATCCAGCAATATACCCAGATCCTATAATCGATGCCACAGGTTCCGCAAGCGTTATCCAATAATCTATTTGGTTTTTTAATTCTTGAACAACATTTGCTACAAAAGAAATAAATTCATTGACAGTCTCATGATTCTCCCAACCTCTAAGCGATTTCCAATACGGATCCGCTGAGACAGGCTCTCCAATTGGAATATCTCTTAATGGTGAAGGTAGTAAACTCTGACCTAGCCTTCTTGTGAAACGAGTAGGAGGAGTCAATACCCATAGGGGTAATGTAAGATGGTTTAGTGTAACAATTGGTACGAGACCGTGTTCTCTTATAGATCCTATCATTTCCTTATAGTGTTCAATTACTTGCTGATCCCATTGTCTTCGCTCTGGCTCTATACGCCCCCATTCCAGACTTATTCGAAAACTATTCAACCCAATTTGTGCCGCAAGATCAAAATCTTTAGAGTAATATTCCGGTTGCCATGCTTTGACCGCTTCCCCAGCTGGTTTCATCTCTACTTGAGAGACCCCCTTATAGAACATGTTGGGCTTGGTCATGGCATACAATCTTAGTCTGATATCTTCTGATGTAGTAAATAAATTCCAATCATTATTTGTGATTCCACCCTCTACCTGGTAGGATGAAGTAGATGCACCCCACAGAAAATGAGAAATGCTAGATTGGCAAGGTCTGTCCATGTGCTTTCATATAAAACAAACTTATTTCTTATTACTTTCCATTAGGAATGAATCGATCGCGATATTCTGTTTATCGTTGCAAATTATCACGTGTCGGCCCAGATCGGTAAATCGATCTCTTTTTAATGGATCGACCATTTAGGTTATAACAATAGGAAAGTCAGACTATTGTCATTAAAGATCTCCATGCTCAACGAACTGGCTGTTAACCTCATTTATGAAATGGATCCGTCAGTTAGTTAGTTCAATATAGGAGTAAATGATGGAATAGATACAGGTCAGACAATTCTCCACTGCCACATTCATCTAATTCCAAGGAGGAATAAGAAGGAGATGTGCCCGGGAGGAATAAGACAAATTATCCCTTGAAAAGGCTTCTATACTAAGTAATCTTTTATATAAGAAGGAGATGTGCCCGGGAGGAATAAGACAAATTATCCCTTGAAAAGGCTTCTATACTAAGTAATCTTTTATAGATACCGTGCTACAGTTTCGATATGATGCAGAACATAATGATGACATTACAATGCACGACAGTGTCGCTCTTCTAGTGTTTTGACAGAAGATTGGAGTTAATGAGCTCGTGAGCCAAAACACCGATGACAAATTAATCAAGCTCGTTCAATCTTCTACCCATAGGCTTATGGGATCCTTCAGAGATAAAACTGAATTATTAACAAAATGTTCAGATGATATCAAACTTCTTTTGCGCGAAGGATATGATGTAAGGATAGCAAAGGAGACTGCGGAGAAGTTTTTTGGAAAGAAAAAGATTTCATTTGTTGCTATAGACGGAACCCAGAGTCAGGACCAGCAACTCGACATGCTGATATTTTATGCTGGTGCCTTTGGATACACGGGACAGCTGGAATTTTTAGAAAAGGGATGTAGTTGTGGAGAGATTTTAGATGCAAATAACGTTACCAATATTTCAGCTGCAATACCTATCCATGAGGAAGATGCATCGAACGTGGCAGGTGAGATCACTGAAGGAGGGATAGAGGTTGATCCTGAAAGACTACCTTCTATACTAATGCAATTTGCCGAGTACTATATGGCTGTAAACTCATTAAATGAAAACCCAGATCTGAAACTAGTCATACTTGATAGAACACTTGCGGGTGAAGTTGGCCATCTGGTCTGGAGCGTCGGCGAACTGCTAAATGAGAATAGGTCCATTTTGCTGGGAATAGATACAGAGTTTGGAATTGTTTCTCCTCTTGATCTTGAACTTGCTAGAATGCTTCATCCAAACGAAACCTTGCAAATTCCTACGGCAAGAAGTCATTTCATTAAATACGCTGCAATAAACAAACTAATCTCATTATTAGAAAACGATTCTACCTCATTTGGATATGACGAGCTATTGAGCAAAATTGGTGGCAAGCCACAGAGACTGGAGAAGCTTGTGAAGGATTTGACAACATTCAATGAGTTATTCTCATTTTTGAGAGAAGATGTTCATGCTAACAATCATGTTGCTATAAAAGCAAGTACTTCAGGATACTGGCAGCGAGTCTTTTCCGCAGCCATGAAGGTAGGCCATCACATTTTCGATACGCCCCACGACGAACATCCATTAATATATGAAAACCACGACGGAAATGCCAATAAAGAGAAAAAATGGATTACTTCAGCTGATTTGGAATTCATGACCCTGATTATGATTTATGCTCTGGTAAGATTGGCATGGGAAAAGAATGTCTTGGTAATAGGATTGATTAAAGATACAGCCGCAGCAGAACTAACGAAAACGATTGTGCCAATTTTACAAAATGCTCATAAGATCAAAATTGGTAAGCTACCCAACTTCAATAGCGATAAGCAGCTTTTGCAGATTTCTAGCATAATTAACGGACAGCTAGTCAAGACCCCCTGGAGAACATTAGAATTTGATTCGTGCTTTAGAACGGTGGCTCCTATATTAGACAGCAAGTATTCAAAAAATAATCAAGCAAGAGTAAAGGGAGCCTACAAGAATGTTATTTCAGCTGAGAGAATGTTCGTTAAATCTTACATACAACTTTGGCAAAGTCAAAGCGAACTTACTGTAAGGAGTCATGTATTTTCCTATGATAGGCCATGCTATCCTTTTCTAGATGTGCAAGGCGAGCTTCTCCTACATCATCTAGACGGCAACGTAGTTGAGGAAATCCGACCTATGATTCATTTTGATAAAGACAGTGAAATATCTCATCTTGTGATGGATATTCTCTGTTCAATGGCACTAGAAGTCATACCAGAAGCTCTAGGCCATAATTACCCACTATTTTTAGCAGATAAAAAGGCTAAGTGCATCCTTGGTGAAATGAAATCATCTTATTTGTCTACCGTTGCATTTGAAATGGCCAACAGTGAATTTGATCAGCAGGTTTTATACGAAGAACAGTTCAGAGACTTCAGATCACGTGTGGAGAATTCCAGGAGGCTGAAAAGTTAATGCTACGGCAAGCAGCGGATGTTTTTGATAACCTTGATGGTAAATTCTTAGCAAGACTCAGGGAAATATCTTCAAACACCCGGCCTACTGCTGACGGCAAGGCTACAATTACATTTAAAACGGCAAGAATAGAGGCAAATTATTCTCCAGAAATTATCAAAAAGATTGAAGCAGGCAGATTGATGGCGATACCCAATGTTATGGGGGTAAATTCCAAAGATAACTATTCCATATACGAGGTCGCAGACGTCTATCCGATGCATTACAGTATGCAGACACTCGATCGTAACCAACCCGGAGCAATTAGGAAAGAATTCATGATACTGATTGAGAAAGAATGGCAACAGGGTTCTAAGAGTACGTGGATAGAAATTGTGGCTGCACCTATAGGATATATTTTGCAGTTAAACGAAGGTGAACAAGGTCCCACCTTCGTAAGAAAAAATATTGCTCCTTTGACTGGTGCAGAAGTAAATTTACTAAGCGATGAAACTGTGCAGAAGCTTATCTGTTATATCCCTAAAGACGCAAAATCAACAGAACACTACACCATAGGCCATCTACTGGGAGCTGCAGATAATCAAATCCCTTTCACAGTAAATGTCGAGAAATTACTTCATTATCATGTGGGAGCGTTCGCTTTTACTGGGTCAGGCAAAAGTAACCTTACATCGTCCATAATAAGGAAAGCTATGAATTCTGTACCCAATGTCAAGTTTGTTGTCTTCGATATATCTTCTGAATATGGAATAAACATACTGGATTTGTTGAGATCGTTTCCGAGCAGGATTATTCTAACTGAACCATTGCCTGTTCATGACAGCGTAGATGGTAATAATGAAAAAATGGCAGAAGATTACATTGTAAGACATGTAGTTCCAGAAGCATTGGCAGAGGTTAAGCAACAGATTCTTGAATCAGTAAAAGAAATCATCGGTCAAGATAAAATAAGGAACCTCACAATACCATCAGAATCTGAACAAATAATGCTAGCGTTTTCCACATATGGAGGACTATTACGTTCCCTGGCAGATCTTACCAACGAAAAGTTTGGAGCAGCGGGACAAAAAGTCCTCATACCGGCTGTCGTAAATATGATAAAGAAGTTCATGAAAGAAAGTAGGTTAAACGAAGACTCCTTAATGGGTTCTGAGACAAAACCACTGATAAAATCAATTCTAGATCTGCTCTCTGCGGCGAAACTTAGAGCCGATGCAGCTATTCTATCGATTTTTAATAATCTACTCCTAGCATTGGAAGATATTTCTCCACAGACTCTCAAAGATGATGTGTATGATACAACAAAACTTGTGAATGAAATATTAGATAAGAGTACCGAGTCACCTAAACTTTTTGTGATTAATCTTCAGGAGGCTGACGTAGCTAGATACTTTTGTTCAGAAATTATTGACCGTATTTTTCGAAAAAGAAAAAGTAGTTTCACTCTAACTCCTAGGATAGTATTTGTTTTCGATGAGGCTCAAGAGTTTATTCCAGCAGACAAAAGAAGAGAAGATGGTACCGACACTTCTAGTCGTGCAGTCGAGAGATTATTAAGACATGGAAGAAAATATAATCTGAACGGATGGATAAGCACACAAAGGATCGCACATCTTAATACAAATGCACTTCAACAACTTCACAGCTATTTCGTAAGCACGATGCCCAGACCTTATGATAGACAATTAATTTCAGATACATTTGCTATTGATGACGCATTTATGGACAGAACTCTTATGTTTCAGAACGGGGATTGGTTAATGACAAGCTTTAAGGCCACCAATACTCAGAATGTTCCAGTTTTCTTTCATGCTATAAACAATGAGGATTCTGTATTGGATTGACGGATGTTAGTATATCTAATTCGTATTATGTTTAATATAGACCACCTAAATTTAAAGCCAGGAGTCATTATCACACGTTGTGAAGTCATATAAAGAATTCTTTTACGTTTACATACGACAGCCACCTAATCAATTTATTTCAGATTTCCAAACCAGTATCAGAAGTAATTTCGCGATTGACGGCCGAACAAACAGGTTGAATCACCGATTACTATAAAAACTATCGGATTAGAATAGGTAGTGGAAACTTGGAATACCTCCTTGACTCACACGTGGTCGACTTACGCAACTGTTATCCATTTGTGAAATGGGCGGGTGGTAAGACCCAAATATTGTCCGATTTAGATGCCATGATTCCGTCTCATTTTAATCGATATTTTGAACCGTTTATTGGCGGAGGTGCCATGTTTTTCCATCTAGTCTCCGATAGGAACATGAGATTTGTTGCTTACCTTTCGGATATAAATCAGGAATT
>JASHSN010000472.1 GCA_030038695.1 Nitrososphaeraceae archaeon | reverse complement strand
CAGGCTAAATTGTAAACGAATACCACGATACAGAGCTAGACATTGGATTGTTGAAAGAACCCACTCCTGGATGAATAGGTTTAGAAGATTATTGATACGATGGGAGAAAAAACTAGAAAACTACGTAGCTATGTTACATTTTGCTTGTACATGTATTACTTACAGAGCAGCAGGACTTTTCGCATAGGCTCTAAGTGAAAACGTGTACATTTAACCACCGGTTAGATGTCCATTACATATGACGTTATACAGTAGAAGGTAATGTATAGTTGCCGATAGCGACTAATAATTAACAAATACAGTATAGTGTATGCAGTAGTTTTCATGACCCTCAATAGTTAAGAATCATAATATTTTGCTATACTGTCAAGGGTACGTAGCTGTTCCAACTTGTTATGGAGAAGTGTGTCGTCACCGTTAATGGAATTGTATATAGCCCATCGTATAATTCCATCTGGATCATTATTTTGGTATTGAGGATATTTGTACACTAGCATTTTCAGTTGTTCAATTTTCAATATCTTTTCCGGGGATAAGCCGGTTCCATGGCTTTGATCATCCATCATGGGCGTAGGTGGATAGATTGGACCAGGGGAATACTGCGGTATTCCTACGGGCGCTTGTTGGAGACCATATCTAGGTTGGAAAGAATTCCATGCATTGTCTGCAACTGTCGTGGATTCGATATTATGATATGGATTGATTGGTTCATACGAAGATGGATGGCTGGCTAGATATGGGTCTGGTGGTCCACCACGACTTCTCTTCATATGAACTTGGAGATTCCATCGCCTTGTCGAACGTTGATTACAATATGGGCATTGATAAGGAATCCTCACCTAGTTTCACCCATGATTCGTTTAGTTGCTATGAGGTCAGTCTCAGCGACTGTGAAGATACTGCAGTAACTGCCTAAAGAGAGAATGAATATCACGTCAACGATAATGATTACAAGTTTATAATATTTAGTATGGCTGGCATTTCTATATGAAAGCCTGTAATAGAACTACGTATAGTAACAAGCTGAAAATGTATATTCATAACATACAGACGGTCATAACAAAGTTGCATTTGTTTATTATCAACAGACAAAAAAAGGTACGTAGTACTTTCGCTTTTGATAGTAATACCGACTGCCTAGTTTATAGCGTGTTTAGCTATAAAATGGCGATATTTGACGTACTTAATTACCTAAGCTTCTGGGATTAAAATAACGTGACTGTCTTCTATTATTCCAGCGTTCTATCCGATTTTTGATTGTGTGTACAGGATAGACAAAGTACCAGGCTATATGGTATAGTTGTTTATAATTTGGTTTATCGTGTGCTTCCTGTGCACGTTTCATCATAATATCCCAATTAACGAATCCCGGCTTCTTTAGCATCCGCGACTGTAGTACTAGCTAAATTTGATTGGCTAAATGGATTCGTATGGTATTTACCCGGATTTGACTTCAAGACCCTTCTTAAGGGTGACTTTTGGGGGTTTCGTCATTCCAAATTGCTTTGTGTGATGTATCCCAGGACTGGTGCCTGTGACTGCAAATGCCTGATTTGACAGTATAAATGCTGACATGTATGTTGTTAGAATTGTCGCTATGGCCATGCCAATAGCTATTGATGTTTGTTTACGCATTCTCATTATTGACAATTTCTGTATAATAATAATTACTGAATTATATTCTGAATTCTTTCTCCGGTTCAGTTCTTCCAATCATTAAAGTGAATTATATAGTTATTAGTCACAACGAAAAAACGCAAGAATATGCTAATACGTTTAGCAGCGTAGATAGACTGCATTTGATGCTAAAACTAACGATAGATGGTTATGTCTAAAAGCCTAACACCATTGTACAGCATGTCACCGACCAATTTGTATAATCAATCTGACAGCCGGTGTGGCGCCACACAATCTTGCACCCTATAGGATAGTGTTCTTTTTATACCCATGTTTCGTCATATTCTTGTAGATTATTAGAAATATCTCATATAATAGGCTACAATGTAGGATATTATCTAACATCATTTATTAATAAGGCTAAATAATCATCTTCTTATGAAAAATAAAGTATTATTTATGACGACCACGTTAGGCTTAGTCTTAACCGTGGGTGTACTGACCGCGATTTATTCACAGCAGGTATTTGGTGTGACAATAACAGGAACAAATGGCGGAACAGGTGGCATGGGTGGAGACGGTGGAACCGCAGCAAATGGCGGAAGTGGCCCATCTGGTGCGCCAACAAATGGCGGAACCGCCAACGGCGGAACTGGCGGAACCGGCACTTGTGGTCCAAGTGGTTGTGGAACAGGTGGAAACGGTGGGAACGGAGGGACAGCCGTTCCCACGGGCGAGAACGTTATTATTGGTAACCATAATGCTAACGGTGGAAACGGTGGAAACGGCGCTAATGGTGGAACAGCTGGCAATGGTGGAAATGGCGGCGCAATTAGACAAGGTTCCCCCCCCGAATCCACAAAACGGCGGAAACGGTTTTAACGGCGGTAATTCCAATAGCGCCAGTAGCCCAGGTCAAAATGGTTTTAACGGCTTTTGTGCAGGTGATCCTTTCGCTGCCGTAGCCTGCAGCCCCTTTATGTGAGTAGCATTACTATTACCTGCAGCCCCTACCCCCTAGCAGAAGGACAAGACGATTAAAGTCGAAGGCAGCGGCCAACACCAATTCCTCTTTTTATTTTTTCGACACCTGCAACTTAGTGAACAAAACAAGCACGTCAGGACTTCCTTGGGCACAAGCTGTTAATTTTTTTTACCCTATTACTACCGCTAATCTAAATGATTCGTGCGCTAAATACAGATTGCAGGCATTTTCGGTACTAACCTCTAATCATTCCCAAAACAAAGCCAGCGGAAACGCTAGACACTAGCGGAATCCCAATATTTGGTAATGTTCCTGTATGGCTAGCATCCATAGTACTTGAAACATTCGTTAATGCGTCTGTTACCCAATCAATCCCATTTAATGAAACTGCCTGAACCTTATGCCAATCCACGTTCAGAATTCGTTGATATTGCAAGTATGCTAAAGCAGCAAAAAACAGACCGACTATTACTGCTGCCAACTTGATCACCTTCTTGATTGCGTAACCCGTTATTAGGCCAATTAGAAATCCGCCTCCAACCGTACCAACAAAGGGTGCAAGATCAGTAGCCATACGATTCCATAGTCATTCAATCTATAGTGCTGCATTGTATGTAGACACTTTCCTCCCAGTCATTGGTAGTCATATAACTAAAGACAAGGGTGGGACACATAGTTCTAAGCGTGCTAATTTCCAATACGTTCCCATTAGCGATTGTGTTGGAGAATCAAAATCTGTATGCATTAGGAATGCATCAAAAGAGATACACATAGTGGACTATAATACCTGGTATG
>JASHSN010000008.1 GCA_030038695.1 Nitrososphaeraceae archaeon | reverse complement strand
CCCTATCGATTTTAATCCTAGTGTAGTTACGGTCAGTGTATGAGGAATTAAACCCACAGAGATCATGTTGGAATTGTCTTTAATATCTATTATTGTAAGACTGACTCCGTCTATCGCAATGGGACCTTTTGGCACTATGTAGGACATTAGCTTCCTATCCTCAATTTTCAGCCAGAACCGAGTTTCTTTTGACGATTTAATGATTTTTTTAATTATGCCTCTTCCGTCCACATGGCCAAGCACTAGATGTCCTTCCAATCTGCCGCCAAAACTCAAGCTCCTTTCGATGTTTACTCTTTCTCCCTCTTTTAACAACCCAAGACAAGTGCGATTCACAGTTTCGTTTATTATCTCAAAATCGACAGTCTTAGATATTGTTGTAACCGTTAGACAGACTCCATTAATACTCAGGCTATCGCCAATTTTTAGATTCGATTTGTGTCTAGTTCCAAGGTTTATGCACAATTGTGTATCTGCTAACCTGTTTTTTCTGAGTTTGGAAATGGACTTGACTTCAGCAATAGTCTCTATGATACCGGTGAACAAGGCTTTTTTCCTCAAAAATATACTATGTCATGCACTAAGATATATTGAATGTCGTCCAGGAAGAACATTCATCAGACTTCCATAGTTGAAATCGATCGCTTAATCATTCCAGGTGTTGAACCTGCAATAGAATGGTGATATGTGACGATTCATATAGGAGTGTCATGTGTGACCCTTGACAAATATCATTGGTTCACAATATCCAAAATGGCCTTCGCTTGCTTATAATGCACAGCATCAATCATTTTTCCCTCTAACTTTACTGCACCAATACCTTTTCCCTTTTCCATTGCAGGGCCTAAAGCGTCTACGACTTTAGTAGCCCATCCAATTTCAATCTTACTTGGCTTGAAAATATCGTGTACTGGTTCTATATGGCTTGGGTGAATTATGCTTTTGCCTACATAGCCTAATCTTTTTGCTGTAGCAGAATCATTTCTTAATCCGGAGAGGTCTGCGACCTTTTGCCAGATGGCGTCGATCGCTACTATGCCGGCCGCTCTGGCATCGACGGGAATTTTCATTCGTGCGTACGTATATTCAGTTCCATCATCATCTGCATAGTCGAGGTGCATATCATGGAGGAAGTCATAAAGCCCGAAGATTAAGGCGTTTACTCTTGAGTCAGCGCCAGCGATCGAATAAGCGTTTACTACGCCTTTAGCCGTTTCTATGGACGGCATTAATTTTATGTTTCCTCTTTCAATTCCTCTCTCCTGTTCCAACTGAGTAATAATTTCGATAAGCCCCACTAGTTCGTTTGCCTCGTTTACCTTCGGTACAACTATGCCATCTAGCCCTTTTTGAATAGTAGAAATCAAGTCTTTATCTGAAATACCTGATTCAGGCGAATTTATCCTGACATACACATTTTTTGTGAAGTTATACTCTGCTCTTTGCTTTAGCGCATCTGCCACCATAATTCTTGCTGTGAGTTTTTCCTGTGGAAGCACGGAGTCTTCCAAATCAAAACAAACGATATCGGCATTTAATCTCTTTGCCTTATCAAGAAACTTGGCATTAATCCCAGGAACAAATATGAGACTTCTAAAAGTTGACATCAAAATGTGAAGGGTAGGTTTATAGTTTCTGTGGGGTAGTCAAGATTTTACCAATCTGTTCAGCTTTTGCCATCATGATATGTCCTTTAACCATGTCGTTAAAGGGTAAGATGGTAGAAATTAGAGGCTTTATCTTGCCTCTGCTCGTCCAATAGATGACCTCTTCGAGTTCGGCTTTAGTACCTTGCGTGGACCCAAGCAAGTTTGTTCCTTTAAAAAACAGATATCTTAGGTCGAGAGTAGTATCGTAACCAGTGGTTGCGCCGGTTGCGACAAGAGTTCCGCCGCTCTTTAAAAGTGCAACTTCCTGAGGGAACGTCGCCTTACCAATATGTTCGAAGACAATGTCTACCCCTTGCTTCTTTGTAATTTCCCTTACTTTTTTAAACCAATCCGTTTCTCTATGATTAACGACATGGTCCGCGCCGATCTCTATACACTTGTCCATTTTTTCCTTGTTTCCTGCGGTAGCAATGACTGTGCAGTTATACAATTTTGCTATTTGAATCCCAGCCATTCCTACACCGCTAGTACCGCCCATTACCAAGACAGTTTGACCTGGCCTTATCTTGGCCCTCCCTACTAACATATGCCACGCAGTCATGCCGACCATTGAGATTGCTGCTGCATCTTCAAATGAAACATTATCAGGTAGTAGGGAAACGTTTACTTCAGGTAGATGGGTGTATTGTGCAAACCCGCCCCAAAGTGGGCCTGTTTGGAAACCCCAAATTGTTCTATCATTGCAATCGTACTCTCTACCTGCAGTGCACATTTCACATACCCTGCAACTCATATTCGAATGGGAAACCACCCTATCACCAGGTTTGAGTTTAGTAACATCCTCCCCTACTTCCACTATGCTGCCAGCGACGTCACTGCCAGAGATGTGTGGCAGTGGTGTCTTTACCGGCTCGCCCCAGATAGCCCATAAGTCATTATAGTTATATGATGCTAAATCTACCTTTATCATAACTTCGTTAGTTTTAAGTTTTGGCATGTCTATGTCTTCGATTTTGACAACTTGCGTGGGATCTTTGCTATATTCTCGAAATACGGCTGCCTTCATCAAGTTGAAAGCGTTGTGGAGACTTAATATAGTTAACTCAAGTGAAACACCTTACAAATAGTTAAAGAAAAATTTTCCCTGAAAAAGACTTAAAGTCTACTTATCCTGAAATCTTTTTTGGGCTGCTGAATACTTAGCAATATTTGTTTCAATTCTTCATCTGTTAATGCCCTGTTGAGTCTCCCGCTGGACGCCGCATTTAATAGATAGTTTTCAACGGCGGTTGCAAGTTCTGGTTTGACCATTCTAACATTCATCAAACGCTGACGAGCAGAAGCATCTAACAAAATCATCAGTGCACGTTGACGCATTGCCGAAGCCTCAGCTTCACGTTTCCTTGCTTCCTCGTCATTTGGTTGTTGGGATTGAGGAATCGACATATCCAGACCTCATCTAATACACGTCTAGGCGTATCGCTGTAGCTCAGGCGCAGCCTTCAGAATGTCTTTAAAGACTTCTGTAGACAATCTATCGATCTTTTTCATTCCTTCATCTGATATCAATCGGCCTCTTTTTTTCCTGGTAACATAGCCAGCTGCTTCTAATTGTTGTAGGGCTTTGCGGATAATCGCTCCACCAGCATCTTTATGATGATCTAAATTGTATCCTATTCGTTTTCTTCCTCCGTACTCGCTCTTCAGATCCGAAACCCCCGTAGGACCATGGAGGTAGATCTTCCTTACGATTGATGCGCATCTCGTGTACCACCAATCCTTGTTCTGAGGGATCTTTTCAGCGTGTGCTCCAGTCTTCACATAGGCTGCCCACTGCGGAGGCTGTATTTTCTTGTCGTTGCGTAAGTGTTCGGCTAATCTGGTTATTAGTTCAGTGGCTGGAATATCGTAAGCTTTAGCCATAGTAATTACAGAATAATCACGCTGTAAATCCCTTATAAATCCTTATAGGATTTAATTAGAATTTTGTGATAAGTGTGTCCGCACTTCAAACAAGTGATCCTTATGCACTTTGTTCTAGTTCTTCCTATTCGGATCCTTGAATCTTTTCCAGGGATAATAAATTGCTTGCACTTCTTGCAGAACAAGTGTCGAATTTCGTAGTCCAGCCTTACACGTAATCTCATAGCAATTTTCTTAGCAAGATACGCCTGTTGATGGGCAATCTTTTCATTTCCTCGCACTTCATTTAATGCATTCGCCATGAGGATTCGCACCCTATCTCTTGCTATATCCTTAATAATCTGCCGCCTCATAAATCAAGATATGTAGTGGGATTTGGACATATAATATTTGTCAGGATAGGATCTGACATTATCATTTATTCAACTTTACGATATATCTTCCAGTTGTGAATAATAGCAATTAAGACTTCTATCTCGTATGCACAGTAATCCGTACCCTGAAAGGCAATTAACTAGTTGTTTAAGGTAGATTGTTAATGTAGTCAAGACAGCTATAATAGACAGCTCTAGGTTTATTCATAACAGTTGGTAGCATCAGTGGCACTGGTAATCGGGGATGCATCTCTGGAGACTGTTCCCAAACAATTAGTAAGACATATGGCTGTAATAAGACATGCTAAAAGACTTGGCAAACAACCTACGGAAATATTGTTAGATAGAAGTTATCACCATTCAGCAATGGTAGCCGGCAGACTTGGAAGCATGTGGAAGCGTGGTCGCCCAGACATAGTTCATTTTGCATTACAGGAGGCCCTATCTACTCCTTTATATCTGGAGAACAAATTATCTGTTTATGTATACACTATCAACAATAAAGTGATCTTAATAGGATCTAATTTGAGGATGCCCAAGTCATATTTCCGTTTCGAAGGACTAATGATGAAATTGTTCAAAGATAAAATAATAAAAAGTCAACAGGACAATAGAACACTTTTAGAACTGTTAGATGACGTTGAATTTGAACATTTGATTAAAAATATGGCAAGATGTAGTAAATGCATAGGCCTATCAAGTGGCGGACTTGCAAGCACTGCTCAGGAGGTGGTTTCAAAGTACATAAACGGAACCGCTCGGTGTCAGTGCACAATCGTTATTGGTGGCTTCCCGAAAGGTCATTTTTCTGATTACATAAGCAATTACTTGGACAATTTGTACTCGATTGGAAAAACAAAATTGGAAGCGCATGTCGTTATTGCGCGAGTACTCTACGAATGCGAGAAGAAAATGTCTATGGCCTGATATAGGCAGCTCCTATCGATATCGAAGAACTAACAGCAATCTTTGGGAACAGTTTACAATTTCCTAGGCATTTACAGATAAATGAACCTTTAGCCCTCAACTGCTTTCTTATATCAATCCGGTAGACCATACTTATCACCTTGTAAATGTACTGTCTTTCTATCCGTCTTATATCCTAAATTAGTAACAACCAATATGCTTTTAGGCCGGGATAAGTCTTATCAACGGAATAACGAATCCATAATTAAAGCAATGAATAGTGTGGCCAGATATGGGCTGCTGAACTTAAATACTATCCAAGAAACTCTCTCGTTTGGCTTTACCATTAACCAAACCGATAACGACAATATGATTGCACCAGAAATACTTGCAGTAACAAGATAAATCTGTCCGAAATGGTTGAGAGAAAACGGTAATATGCTAAACAAAACCATGATTAACGTAGTAACTGCTATTATGCGAACAGATTTCTTTTCATCAGAAACTACTGGTAGCATCGGAACACCAGCCTTTCTGTAATCTTTCCTAGCATGCAACGCAAGGCTCCAAATGTGGGGTGGGATCCAAAGGAAAACTAGACTAGCCATAACCAAGCCGATCTCAATATTTTGCGTCGTGATTGCGACATAGCCTATCATGGCCGGTATGCCGCCTGAAAAACCGCCCAAAATAATATTTGTCCGGCTAGTTCTCTTTAGCCATTTACTATAAACAATTATGTTATCAAACAATCCAAAACCCATCAAAGCAAAAGCCCATATGTTAATAAGCCAGGCAAGTACTAACGAGATTGCCGCGAGGATCAAGCCAAACACCAGGGCATTATGCGGGGAAATTCTCCCTGATGGAATAGGCCTTTGCTTAGTCCTCTCCATAATTCCATCAATATCCCGGTCGTTGTAACCTGTGAGCGTGTCAGCGGCTGCTGAACCAGCAGCTATTGCGCCTATAATCAACACCCACGTTATGGGGTCAACGACGATGTGTGATAAGAAAGAAGCCGTGAGCGCTGAAGCAACGGCCGTGAATACAAGGAGGTACCAAATCTTTGGCTTCGTTAACTCATAATAATTCTTGAGCGTATTGCTAGCGCTCGTTTGCGGAAGCAAGGTACCCATATCAATTTTTCTAACTAATCTCTTATAAAAGGCAATATCACGTTATGTTATCTTGATATTGAGGTTGGATAGATTATTTCGCGTGCGGTCTTCCTCATTTCAATAAATGTTTCCGTCTTTTGAACTCCTTCAACACGACCGACCTTCTCAGAGATCAAGTGATGCATTTCATCAAGAGAGCGTGCATTCATTGTTACCAGGATGT
>JASHSN010000471.1 GCA_030038695.1 Nitrososphaeraceae archaeon | reverse complement strand
TTGTCGCCAGCTCCAGTTAGGATAGCGCCGCGAATTGCGGTGTCGTCCCGTGCATCTTCAAAAGCAGCGAGCAAATTCTCCCACGTCTTTTGATTAAGAGCATTCAACACCTTGGGTCGGTTTATGGTCACGTAGGCGATGGCGCCTTTTTTTCATACAAGACGTTCTCAAGTGTTAATATTGAACTCATAGATCGTATCCTCTATTGCAGGTCTGGTTTTCTGATTGCGTTGGTGCGTTAGTGCACAAAGGCACTCAACCCCGTAATGGCTTTGCCCAGAATGAGGTTCTGCATCTGAGTCGTTCCTTCGTAACTGATAAATGCTTCGGCGTCAGTGAAGAATCGCCCTATGTTGTAATCGATAGAAAGGCCATTGCCGCCAAATATCTCCCGGCCCCATGCCACAGTCTCGCGGCACTTGGCCGTGGTAAACGACTTGGAGAGCGCTGCCTGAGCGTCCGTCAGCTTGCCTTGGTCGTCCAGTTGTCCCGCACGAACCACCACACACTGGCACGCAGTGACGTTGGCGAGCATCTTTGATAGAAGGTCCTGGATGAGCTGAAACGAGCCAATTGGCCTTCCAAACTGCAAGCGTTCCTGTGCGTACTTTACCGTATTTTCGAAAGCACCCATCTGGCATCCCGTTGCCTCCCATCCTACTAGATACCGTGTCTGGCGCAGCACTCGCGCCGTGTCGCGGAACGTCTTGCCTGCCTGGAGATGGTTCTCTTCAGGTACCCGAACGTCCTTCATCGTGATCAAGCCGTTCTGTACCACCTTGAGCCCGAACTTGTTCTGAATCTTTTCGACACTAAAGCCAGGAGTCGTCTTGTTCTCAACGATGAAAGCCTTGACCTGGTTATCCGCGAGATCGCGCGCCCATATAATCGAAATATCACACCACGGAGAATTGCCGATCCACTTCTTTTGGCCGTTCAAGACCCACGTGTCGCCCTCCTTTTTCGCGGTCGTCGTTAGACCGCCGGATGTCCCGGAGCCGACAAGTGGTTCGGTTAGGCCGAAGCACCCGATTTTTTCGAGGCGGGCCATCGGTGGCAACCACTTCTGTTTCTGCTCTTCTGATCCGGTGGCATAGATGGAGCCCATGGCTAGGCCACTGTGGACTCCGAAAAATGTCGCGAACGAACCGTCTGTGCGTGCCATCTCCATTGCAACAAGACCGGTGAGTAGTTTGCTTCCTCCTCTGCAACCGTAGCCTTGCATCCCAAGACCGCCGAGATTCAACTCCTTGAAAGCAGGAAGCAACTCGAACGGGAATGAATCTTCAACCCAGTACTTGTTAATGATCGGAGCGACCTTGCTCTCCATGAACGAGCGCACCTGTCTCAGGGTCGCAAGTTCCTCGGGAGGTAAAGTTTCGGCAAGTTGGTAGAAGTCACTATTTGGGGACGGCAATGGCTTTGGTGGCTTTACATCCTTCCCTGCTGTTGACATTTTAGTGTAGGTTTATTTGGTTTAGGTTGGATTAATCTTTTGTGGGTGCTAAGACTATGTCGCCAATAGGGGTACAGCTTGACATTATAATAGTCAATGAACTATCTTCTAAAAGTAGACAGTCATGGTTCAATCAGGAAAACGCAAACAGTCAGTTAGGTTGCTACTGGATTCGCAAATTCACGCTACCTTTGCTAGTGGTAATACCTGACATATAGATAATCATCGATTAGTCAAGTGTCATTGAATAGACCACCATCACTACTACTGGCCTCCAAATCACTTATCCAGATTTTCAGATAATGCAGTCATTCATTTCCTGATATTCTGTCTACTTATCACCATCACATTGTTTGAAGTCTTTTTTCGTTGTCGGTAGTCTGACTAACGGCATGAAGACCGGTGTGATTCCTATATTCGCTTGCCGAGCCTATAAAAAAATTAACAGAGTAGAAAAGAGCCCTGGTAAAAAATCTTTGATATGAATAAAAAATGGCGATTTCTGTATTTGTGCTAATAACAACCACTTATGCAGTTCGATTATAACACTTTCGAAGTAGTTCCTGGATGAGGTGAGTATAACTACGGCATCATCAAGTATTCGTATCAGTACCTAGATTTCTTTAGATTCAAACACATACTGCCTTGAAAAGAGATGGCCAAAAAGTGGAAGCGAAACGAATTGACTATGGTGGTGCCAAATTCGGAACAGGTATTCACCGAGAGATCCTTCCTGCTTCTTTTAGCCTATTTATCATTCTAGATTCGCCTTCATGAAACCTTTTTTTATCTTCGTCACCCTTCAAGATTAAGGGATTGACTTCAATTGGCTTTCCATGTTCTAGTGCAACTGTGGTAACTAATGCAGTACCAGTTAGATCTCTCTCACCAGTGTCGAGATTTTCAGCTTCTACAGTAACTTCAACTTCCATAGAAGATCTTTTTACATAATTTAACCGTGCTGAAAGTATTAACGCGTTGCCAATGTACACAGGTTTCAAAAATGTCATCCTGTCAATACTTGCAGTTACTACGTTCGAATGTCCTGCATGTCGTTTGGCAACAAGACCTGCTATAAGATCTACATACTTCAATATCACGCCAGCATAAACATAACCTTTTGGATTAGCGTCTGAAGCAAGCATCATAATGGTTATCTCTGATTTTGATTCATCAGGCCATTTGCCTTTCTGAGAATGATTTGCTGATTGCATTTTAATGGCAATACATTATGATATCACGTTCAATTTAATTGTAGACGAAGGAATCGATAATTCAGAATGAAAAAGACCTCCAAGGGAGGAAGGGCCAAGGAACGCTCGCGGACCAGAGGAGAAGAGACTTCATACAAAGCGAATATAAAGCCAACTAACATGATTGTTGTCGATTTATCCCATCTCGAATGAGATACAAAGGATATATGTCATACCAATGGTGCTGGAAAGGCCGAGCTGTTGGACGAGAATTTGGAACAGTGAACACTCTATTCGACGGTCTTAGATTGGAAAGCATGCGATTTATTATGGAAATGTTTAGCACCAACGTAGACATGATCGAACGATTATTCATGTTTTGGTCATTTCCTCGTATACAATGTAATGTAAGTGAGGTATGTATGCGAAGTGTCCAATTAGCTTGACCTGTTAATATTAAATAACTATCTGCAAGCATATAGAATG
>JASHSN010000470.1 GCA_030038695.1 Nitrososphaeraceae archaeon | reverse complement strand
TGTAAAGCGAGTATTTGCGTTCATGCTTCAGATGATGTATTGCAAGTCCAGAAATTATTGCATCAAATTGTATTTCTGACTGTCCTACTTCTTCTGTTATTAATTTGTCTGAAATGGGATATGAAAGGTCATGTTCTAATATGCTTATATCATTGTCGTCTTTAAAGTAACTTGTGGCTTTTTCTAGCATAGTCGGTGAAACATCAACTACTATAAATTTAGGTGATGATAATGATGATAATGATGACTGCTGTCGTCGTTTTATCAATTTAATTAGTCTGCCATCTCCTGTTCCTAAATCAAGTATTCTTTTTGCATCTATTGGAATATATTCTAGGAGAACTTGCTCTCCATTTTTGTGTGGAATACTCTCTGAAACCTCCAAGTACTCCGAAGCATATCCTGGTGACGACCATTCAGCACCAGAGTCAGAATAGTGCTTGATGCTTCTGCTCATGACAAAGCAGATACCATGCACCTATAAGAACATGACGAGTTATCGTGCTGTATTAGTTCTTTGTTGTTTATGTTCTTTTATTGTTTCCTCGTAACTCGTAATATTGCCAATTTGCGTGAAGCATCTCCTTCGCTTTTTCAAATGTATTTTTTTCTTGAGCTTTTTCACATGTCGGGTGTTACTCAAAACTTAGGGACAGGTCTAGTAATTGTTGCAGAATTGCTCTATCTGTTCCTCAGTCACAGCTATTCTTTGGACAAAAGTTTTTACACGCAAATAACTTGTTATTTATTCTTCCTACCAGTATATCAATATTGGTATATACGGTGAAAGATTTCATAGCATTATAATTTATGTCATTACTTTTACACACTTTGTATAACAAATCAATAAACACGATATTGTATTCTATATATGAATTTCAGACAGCACGAAGCCAATGCTCTACTAAGTGGTAAAAATCTCTTTGCAATCTAATCTAAATTAACTTGATCTAGATTTTTATCTCATTCCTCACATACACAGCGTAATCTAAGCAGTAGATGCAATCACTAGAAAGTAAACATTCTACGCATTTCCGTTAGCAAATATGTAATCTTAATTGTATCACTAAACTAAACACGTTTTTTACAAAAGCTGATAAGCCTGAAATGTAAATACAATTTGATGTCAACAGTAGTTGAATACGTTTGTCCAGATTGTGGAACTCTTCTAATGCATGATAATCCAATCACCCTTGAAAGTATGAAAGACGTTCATAGTCAATTATGTGCTGTAAAGCGCCAACGGTCGATAGCTGCTCTATCTGTAAAGCCTACGGCTACACAAAGACCTTCCGTGAATTATGTTCAAAAGGCTGCCGACCCTGCCATGGTTCCCAAATCAATATCACAAACTGCCACTACTTTAGACGCCAATACAACGATATCACTTAGTGGGACTGGAACTAATTATTCTAAAGCGGAAGGTCCTATCGATGCCGATTTCAAATCAAAGAGGCAGACGGTTGGTACTTTCAAAGGGATAAAAGTATGGGGACCAATAGATCCACCAGGACAGTTAGGAATATGGGGCACACAAGTAACAGTAGATTATGATATATGTATAGCAGATGGAGCATGTATTGAGGCTTGTCCTGTTAATGTCTATGAATGGCTAGATACTCCTGGACATCCAGCCTCAGAGAAGAAAACATTTATGGCTAGAGAAAAAGATTGTATCTTTTGTATGGCTTGCGAAAACGTATGTCCTCCGCAAGCTATAAAAATATTTCAGAAAGGCGCATAAAAAAAACGTAACAAGTACAGCAACACATCAATATACCTATCAATCAGTATATCTATCACAAAGTATCTGTTATCCAGATAATGGTCTGATGATTGCAATCAATAATGGGAGGTGTTGCTTTAACTATATGTGAACAAATTCTACAAGTCTAAAACAGACGGTATTGTATTCAAGAATATGTTTGTGGGAATGGATGTTCACAAGAACTATCTACAGGTAGCCGTTCTTGACGAAAAGGGAAAGGTATTGAATAATTCTAGAGTAGACAATAACCTGATAAAAGTGAGCGAATTCTTCGATAATCTTCATCCAGGCAATGACACTAAAGTCGTAACGGAATCATCTGGTATGTGGTATAACGTATATGAATGTCAAAACAGGTGTGGAAATTCCTTCAGTGATGATGGAGTAGTTTACTTGCCAAAATGTTTTACAGGTATTACTGACGCCTTAGAGATATAGCTTAGAGGCTATCGCAAAATTAGTTAAGTTCTGGAGAAGAGCGTTTTTTCAACTGCACTGCATACGTCATAGTTATTAAGGGATACATCTTATCATCAATCTAGGGCAAAAAATAAACACAACAACATGAACAGGCATAAGTATCCAAAGCATCCCTCCAGAGTTGGTAATGAGAGCATAGTATACGAATACTTTAGACTGATTAAGAATAAGGATATTGATGGAGTACTAAACCTCTTCGCAGATGACGCTATAATTTATGAACCTTTCAGCAATATAGACGGAGGACTGAAAGGAAAAGGTTCAATCAGGCCTTTCTTAGATGTCGTAATGACTGCGACAGACGATATGCGACATGAGATAGAATTCGAAAAAGCACAAGATGCCAAAAAAGAAGACCAAGCAGTAGCAGCATTAGTCACATTTGAAAGAGGAGGAAAAACACAGGCACGATACATATTTGAACTGACATCAAGGCAGGAACAATACGATTATACGGATGTAGGAAAAAAGATTCTGATTTTACATATAGAATTTATCAAATAACTATACGGTATCCACTCCTATAATCCATAGTTTGGTATTATCTATACCATTTAACATAATTCCGTTAAGTTATACTTCGCAACAGATAATTTGTTATATCCAATCTGA
>JASHSN010000056.1 GCA_030038695.1 Nitrososphaeraceae archaeon | reverse complement strand
ACAACGATACGAATTCCTGATTTACTCCTGACCCGAAATTTTTTCGATTCATTTAATATAATTTTTGCACTCATATATGCCAGGTTAGCTGCGTAGCTTCCAAAATATTCATTTTTCTCATCTCTTGCAAGTTCCCAATCCTTGACCGCAGTAATCTTCGCAACAAGGTCACCACACCCGCTTGCCATTAAGCGGACTGGTGCTTCAGCAAGCAAAGTGGTATCGGCTAAAACCCCTAATGGAGTATTTGCTTTTACTGTATATGGTTTTTTGGAGCCCCTTATGGACACGAATGGACTTGAAATTCCATCATGTGAAGCTGATGTAGGAACACTTATAAATGGTTTATTTATCTGAAATGCAGTCATTTTGGCCACATCGACTGAACGTCCTCCTCCAAATCCTATAATGAAATCTGGCACATTCTTTGCAAGTGATTTTTTTAACTTATTTACAGAAGTCATCGATGAATCAACTACAACGTACCAGGTGTCGTCTATCGTCATTGCTTCAAATGAAGATTTACAGTAACCACTTGCTCTTTTTTTTACTGTATTGCCTGTTACAAAGGCGACCTTAGATGCTGCATAACCGATATCCCTGACGAACTCACCAAGGCTGGAAATGACGCCATCGCCGATCAAAATCTTTCTGGGTAATTCCATCAAATGGGTAGGAGGTGAGATCAAGGCATCAAGCTTAAGTAGGAGATGTATTTAATCTTGCTTACTAAAGCTAGTTTATCTGAAATAACATTACTTAAGCACGATCTCTAATCTCTCTTTTTAGAGTTTTGACCGTCTTTAACTCGTGGCAAACTATATTTCAAGCTATACTAAATTATATGCAAGAGATCTCTGCTTGGGCCGGCCCATTAAGGTATACTCTACTTTCTAGATTCAGATTTGGTCCACGGGATTTTGTTTTCGTTCATTTGACAAACATAATCACCGTAATCATCTGTAATGAATATTTGGAAACATGAGGGACACGATCTCTTCATTGTTACTTTTTTTAGCTGCTTGTTCAAACGCATATAGGAAGTCTATTATGCAATAATGTCAATAACGCCCGGCTCTTCTATTGAGCTATCAAAAAAATTCGGATCTGAATTAGGCAAAATTAAATTTGGATAAGTATGTGATTTTAAGTGATTAGCTTCTTCTAGATCTAGACACTACTACATCTATTCTTCTTCGCTAGCTCCCTCATGGGTGCTTAAGTGATTATATTCTTCTTGGCCTTGTGTTGCCGATCTAGCGGAGTCCACTCCTGAATGCTCGCTTTGCTTCTGTGAAGTGGGGGCAATCTCTGCTGTAGCATATCCTCTTCCCACTTTCGTTATTCTGATCTTTACACTATCGCCTACTTTTGTACCTGCAATAAAGATAACTAGTCCTTCTACCTTCGCTACACCTGCGTCTCCTCTTTTACTCATTGATTCGATCTTGACATCAAATTCTTCACCTACCTTGACTGGGGTTGGTCTGAATGGCCTAGCGCCTCCATACCCGCCACGTCCTCTGCCACCGTAATCTCCACCATATCCTCTCCCCCCACCATATCCTCCACCACCGCTGCTTCCGTAACTACCACGATGTTCACCAGTATGTGAGTCTTCCAAGTTGTATCAGTGAGATACTATAAATACACTTAGTATTTCAACTTTAGCGTTAAATTTAGTAAATGAGGAATTTCAACGGTATTGTAGGATAATCTGCCGAAACACTCTTTAAATGGGCTTGATAAATGTTAAATGCATTAGTGCTGCGTTAATTTTCAAAAATGTAGTGATTAAAATCAAATGCAAGGTAAACAGCCGCACCATGAATTTACAAGCCAAAATATAATGGCCGCTATACTACAAAATCTACCAAGCGAGGCTGAACTTACAAAAATCGAGTACGAGGGACCACGTATAGCTCTGTATTCGAAGAATCCTGGCTATTTGCTCAGAAATGCTCAAGTAGTTTCGAATATGGTGAACTCTATAAAGAAACGAATAGTGATTCGTGTTGACGAATCATTGCGGAGACCTGAAGACGAAGCGATGGAACTTTTTGAGAAGACAATCGGTAAAGAGATCGATGTAGCCAATATCTTCTTTGACTCAGCTCTGGGCGAGGCCGTGATATTCACAAATAGGCCTTACTTAGTATCTAAAACCGGTGATGAGCTTGTTAATATCGAGCTAGCTCAAAAAACAGGCTGGAAGGTAGAAATCAGAAGGGCTCCTCATATTATCTCAACCATTGAGCATATTAATAGGATTCTACAAGACACGGTGACTCAACGAGTTCGTTTTTACAAAGAAGTAGGCGAGAAAATCTTTAGAGTAAAACTGGACGAAATAGTGGAAGCTAGTTTAATTACTTTAGGAGGATTTGAGGAGGTTGGTCGGTCTTCAATCCTAATATCGACTCATGAAAGCAAGATTTTGCTTGATTGCGGAATAAATACTTCCTGCAATGATTCATCAAAAAGTTTTCCGAGATTTGACATAACAGGTTTCGACTTGAATGAGCTTGACGCGATTGTGCTAAGTCACGCACACCTTGATCATACTGGCTTCTTGCCGGCATTATTCAAATTCGGATTTACCGGGCCGGTATACTGTTCGGAACCTACCCTTCCTCTAATGTATTTGCTACAGAAAGAATACTTGAAAAATATGGGCACGACCTGCCTATATTCGTTAAGAGATATCGAACAAGTAGTTGTGCATTCCATTCCTCTTTCCTTCGGAATCGTTACGGATATTTCTCCTGATGTAAAGTTGACGCTGAGCAACGCCGGTCACATCTTAGGTTCAGCTTTAATTCATTTACACATTGGAAATGGAGATCACAACCTTCTATATACGGGCGATTTAAAATTTGGTACTACATATTCGCTAGAAAACGCCTCATGGAACTTTCCTAGGGTTGAAACTATAATTATGGAGAGCACATATGGGGAAAAAGATGACATATTCCCAGGACGTGAAGAGTCAAATGAATGTCTTATAAATAGTATCAACGATACGATTTCAGAAGGAGGTACGGTATTACTTCCTGTGCCCTCTGTAGGATTAGCCCAGGAACTTATGTTGATCATTGATATGCATATGAAGACAGGTAAAATCCGCAAAACAAAGATGCTGATAGAAAAAATCATTTTAGAGGCCAGCTCTATATACGAAGTTTTTCCAGAATATCTTTCCAGAGAAATGAATCATAGATTATTGAATGAAGAAGATTCCCCTTTTAGCTGGGAGCTATATAATTTTGTCGAATCCGCTAGACTCGATAACGGACAGGCTATAATCTTATCTCCTTCTTCAATGCTAATTGGAGGACCATCGGTAGGATATCTCAGACAGATCTCGGATGATCCACGGAATAAATTAATTTTAACATCGTATCAAGCCGCTGGTACACCGGGCAGATATATAGAGGAAGGAGGTAGACAAATTTCGGTATGTGGCCAAACTATCACAATTAACTGCCAGGTGGAGAAGGTCGAAGGATTTAGCAGTCATAGTGATTATAACCAATTGGTTGCTTATATTAATAGACTTAAATCCAAGCTCCGAAGGATATTGGTCAATCATGGTGAGCGACCAAGCGTGCAAAATCTAGCAAGCTCTTTGAATAGGATGTTCAAGATATCCACTCAACATCCAATGATCCAAGAAGCAACCAAATTAATCTGAAAATTGAAATCTATAATGTAAGAATTTGGAACTGAGATCACTTGATATCGTAAGCTCCACGCCATATTCTGACGCTTGGAGGAGTTATAACTACACGTTCTTCTCCTAATCTCGCAATATCCCCGCCGACTGACTGTACGTACTTGTAGAGATCCTCAATAGCACGACGCAATTCAGCAACGTCTTTCTGTGCTAAAGGGGTAACTCGCAAAATGAGAATCATATGCTTCTTTGCATCATCCTTGATACTGGGGATATCGTTCATATCCCTAAGCGTGATTGCTTTTAAATAGATCGGCGTATTTTGAGTCTGCATTCTAACTACTCTTGTATTCAGAAGACACTCGACGCGATCGACAAATAGTCGTGGTGGTCAAAAGTGATTTACTGAGTGGTTGATTTAGATTCGTAAATTTTCGAGCTCATCATTACCCATCGGAATTGTTGATATGACACTTACTTGATCACGGTACGTGACTTTTACATTTGTCTCGCGTCCACTGGGAGAATCGGAATAACGCAAAACTATTCGTGAGGATTTCTCCACCAACGAGTATTCATAATTCTTACTTCGCAGAATACAAGTCGGCCCGGGAAATTCCTGTGCCTCGATTACAATATCGTCTTTAAGTGCCAAAGAGCGCATCACGTAGTTCTCGTTCTGATTTCTTCCAACAATTAACTTCGCCACATTTGATAGTCTGAAGTGTCTACCGACCTTTAATAACTCTATATCATTCAAAGTAGGAACCTTATCTGGATCATCTAAATATTTCATCAAATCTCTAATTCTCATCGAAAACTGAGGATCTGTCAGCAGACATCCACCTGCTGCATTTGGAGGATCCTCCATGCCAAATTTTCTGGCCATAGCTAGCTGATTTTTACGGGATCTTCCAACAATATTACAAAGGTTTTCTCGTTTGATCGAGCCGTCATTCTCTATTTCAATCATGGGTAAAGATTTAGCGGAGAGCGGTCTCAACACCTTGCCTTGAGTACCCGTCTCCTTCTCGATTATATTCAGAGCCCGGTGGTTCTGACTCATGGGTCTTTGAAAGAGCACTTCCCCTGTAACAATGAAATCTGCACCTATTTTCTTCATGTGATCCTTGGCGGCATTATACATCATGCTTCTGCAATCAATGCATGGATTCATCCCGGAGCCAAACCCAAATTTTGGTCGTTTAAGCATTCTCAGATATTCTTCACCAAAATGGACGGTCTTTAGCGGGATTTGGAGATCGATAGCAACTTCCTTTACCCGATGACCACACCCTTTCCCGCAATCAAAATCACAAAACGGAGTTTTAATGGCGACAGCTTCTACCTCAACGCCTTGTTCTAACATCATTCTTACCGCTAACGTGCTATCTAGCCCCCCAGATAGAAGAGCTACCGCTTTCAGTTTTTTTCTTTGTTCCGCGGGAGAAACTTCAATATTAGACATTTCCTGCTCAGTGAGAGGCGGTAAGACGGATATTTAACCTTAATAGTAGTAAATCCCACAAGAACTTTGATTTCGGCAAGAAATCAGAGTCGATGAGTCTCGTTTATTTGTAGGTGGTTTTTTTCATAGGAACAATTTGATCGTCTTTGATATTCTAGACACTCTTTCCCCTTTTAGGTTATTTAAGCGCAGTCACCCTAGGCAATATATAGCTTTGAAGAACGAAATGATAGATAATGGATCCGCTCGATAAATCAATCCTTGGTTCATTATACCTCTGTAGTTTAGACTCGCATGTTTCGGCTCTAGAGCTGCTCAGATCTCGCTTGCCTTTGCCACGAGAGATCTATAACGAAAAGATCCAAAAACTCGTAGACTTTGGGTTCATCGAAAGAGATGACAATTCGAAGTTGACTTTCCTAGGTAGGGACGCATTTAAGGTAGTCTTAGTTGGAGGAGTATTCGACTTAATACATCCTGGGCACATACATACACTGAAAGCGGCTAAAGCCCAAGGTGATATTCTGATCGTTGTCATTGCAAGAATATCCACCGCGACGATTATCAAGAAAGATCGAAAGATTTATCATGACGACAAGCAGCGCGCGGAGCTTGTGTCATCGTTGCGTTTTGTGGATTTAGCTGTTTTAGGTCGGCAGGGGACGCTCTATGATACCGTAGAAAAGATCAAGCCAGACATCATAGCTCTAGGTTATGACCAAGCTCACAGCGAAAAAGAAATCGCAGAGAATTGCCGAAAGAGAAACTTAGTCGTAAGGGTTATAAGGCTTAACACGCCCGTACCAAGTACAAAAAGCTCTCAGATAAAAGATAATCTTGGTGAGTATTTCTATAGGATTTAAGAAAACGTTATTTCTAAAGGATTTAAGAAAACGTTATTTCTAAAGGATTTATCACTTTGTCAAATGGATCTAAATGTGGAAGCAGTACAACTAGAGATTCTGAACCAACATTTTTATCCTGATGTTATCTCCATTATGGATCCCGACCGTATCCTTTATTGAGACAGGTGCTACAATTTCAAGCATACTTTCATCGTAATGAGTTCGTTCCAGTACTAATATGGCCGCATTCCTAATTACCCCGTCGTTAATATGAGCAATATAGCATTTTGCCCAACCGTACGTTCTTTTTTTGTCACTAAATCCATTAATAAAAATTGAAGGATATTTGCCGATTTCACGTCGAGCGTCCCTGAAGATTTTGTCAACAAGCTTTACGTTTAGTGTGCCAGGATATGGCTCGTACCCTAGCTTTTCATAGAACTGTCTGCGATATCCTTCCAAGGACATGTAATACGCACCCTCACCCATGCCAGAAACAACTCTCCCTTCAAAGCTAACCATCGTCTGCGTGCTAGTCGTTTCAATAGCATTCTTCAAATTTAAAAACAATTTTTCAATCGCCGAATATCCTTTATCTGTTATTTTCACTCTGAATTTCTGCCCTCTTCTGACTCTGTCGATATATCCAGCAGCATCTAGATCCTGCAGATGTTTAGAAGCTGCTTGTTGTGACTTCATTATATTCTTGCCCAGATCGGATGTGGTCAATTCTACAAAGCTGTACTTTGCACCTAACAGTAGCAGTTCAGTCATAGTGAGGATGTGTTGTACCTTGATTTCTGACATCCTATCTAGTTATTGATACCCATGTCGACAAAAGTTCTAATCCGAACTTCAGTAGATTTTTTCAATTCGCCCGTTCTGTGGCCGACAATATACTCGATTCCGACTTTATCAGCAGCATCAACCAACCGCTGTGTGACAATGCCATCTAATACCAGCATCTTTGCCCCTTCTGTCCTATCTAAATTTTTCACCACATCAGAAACAGGAACTTTAAGCAATATTTTCATGGAACCATCCAAGACTATGGCTTCAAGCGTTTCGTTGATTTGTGGATAGACCGCCTTAACGGCCGACAGAATCTCTGCATTATCTTCCAGCATAGTTGTGCCTGGTTCGCCTGAACTACCATGCGTTTCTCCTTCTTCTTCCATGGTGTGTTCTTGTCTATCCTTCTTATGGTTCTGTCTCCTTTCAGGATATTGCATCTGACGCGCCGTTGCACGTACCTCTTGCACGTTGGCAGCAGCAAATTGCATACCTTCTCTCAAGATCTCAGCGATCTCTAGTGGGGTACATTCCTCAACTTCTCTCCCTGATGGTGCCCTCAGGACTTTGTCTATATTTACCACCCCGTGTAGTTCTTTAAGAATTAAGTCTCCTGCTCGATCCCCGTCAAGAAAGGCGATTACTTTTTTACCTTCAGTGAGCTTGATGACGGTTTCATCAATTTTAGCCCCCTCGATCGCAATTGCATTATCAAAGCCAGCACGCAACAAATTGATTACATCTGCACGCCCTTCTACTAGAATAATCCAGTCAGAATCAAATACGCCAGTTCCGCAAGCAAGCTGAGCTTTTCCAAAGGTCGTAAGTTTGCCTGGTTTGCTAGCGTCATAAACATCCTTGAGCATTTCCTCTCCTTCGCTGATGGTCTTTGTAGCCCACTCTTGCACGATCTTTTTCGCCCTATCGACAATAACTTTTTTCTTTATTGCGCGTATGTCGTCTATGCCACTTAATACGAATTTCGCTTGGAATGGCCCAACTTTGTCA
>JASHSN010000469.1 GCA_030038695.1 Nitrososphaeraceae archaeon | reverse complement strand
TAGTCCTTGAATGTACACTTACTACGGATTGTGATACCTTATCTGCTACATTTTCTATTTCTTCAGATAATGATACTAATGCACTCTTAGTACGAGTCTTATTATTTGCAATATTTTTTTCGCCCATATTTTTATTAATCATCCTATATACCCCGATATCGTATTTGTTGACTAAGATTGCACCAACCTAGTCACATGCAATCTATATTCTCATATTATAATGTGACATGTTAAACGTGGAAGAACTGGAATCAAGCGGTCCACCTGCTAACTCCAATATGGAACAAATATCGGAAGATCTTAGACCAACAGAAGAACCCTAGACGCTAAAAGAAGTTGCATCAATCAAAGATGATTGATGTTTTGAATGAGTTGCCAGAACAGTGGATAGGAAAAGAGATACAACATCCTATGCACCCCTTTTCCTAGACGATGATAATGCGCAAAGTATACAGTAGGAAGCTGTGATACTAGCGGTATGCTCCAACAAAGGATAACTGAGGTAAAGCATCCTTTCCTCAAAAAACTATTGTTTGGATCTTTTCGAGACCCATCTGTGAATCTTCGAGACCAGGTATAATTCATATCGATATACTCGGAGTCGTTAACATTTTATTCTTTAAGACTAGCATAAGAACGACAGATATGTGAAATAACAAGCTGTAATGAATAACCAAAAATGAAAGTGCCTGGGACAGTGGATGTCTGAAATGACAACTGCTGGGGCTTGAGATATGCCAGAAAAGAAGATTTCAGTATCCGATTTAATAACAATAAGGAACTCATCTCTGAGTTATGAACATCACAAGATGCACTATTTGCAGAAACGGACGAACATGCTGGAAATGTAGCGAGAAACGAAGAGAGGTTCGCCACTGGTCGCCACTACTATAATGGATTCATTGCGTCTCATCTTCTATCTCGAGCCGACCCGTGGTAGAAGTTTATTGCATATAAAATTAGTACTCTCTCTTCATTTGGTAATTTTTCTGGAACTGGCGCGGGTAAAACACTTTCCGCAGTGCTATCAAGTCGTGTCATGGATAGTAAAATGACAGTGATAGTTTGTCCAAATGATATTGTGAAGCAATGGGAAGATGAGATCTATAAAATATTTCCAGCTAGTGCTGGCTCTAGCGTATTGCACGGTAAAGCAGCATTCGATGCAAAATATAACAAAGATAGATATCAATATCTTGTTCTAAATTATGACAAATTCAATCAGGATTATTCCCCCAGTCTTATCCTTAAGCTTGCTCAACAAAAAATTGATTTCGTTATCTTAGATGAAATTCATTATTCCAAAACGCGTTTTGAAGAGCAAGTAAGCCAAAGGAGTCATAATCTTAAGGGTTTACTGACGGGAATCAGAAACAAAAATGCGGCGGTAGTAAAAGTTCTTGGTCTTTCTGCTACTCCTGTAATAAATAACCTTATGGAAGGGAGATCTATGTTAGAAATGATAACAGGTAAGATATATGAAGACGTTGTTACAAAACCAACAATTCCAAATGCAGTAACACTATACGAAAAATTATCCATAATTTCGATTAGAGAAATACCTGAATATAAGTTTGCTAAAGAAGAGGAATTTATCGAAGTAGATGCAGAACTATCGCCTGATACCATCACAAAAGCTTTCATAAAGAGCCCATTGGCCATTGAAGGATTGCTAACTGAGGCAAGAATAAGGGAGGTGATCAAAAATATTGATAAAAATGGTCACACCATTATCTATACAGAATACGTTGGTAATGGAATAGTTGAAAAATTAGCAAAGGCTGTGAGAGACCACGGCTATAAAGTGGTATTACATACAGGTTCTGACCACTCAGGAAAAAAATTATTCTTAGATAAGAAAGCACAAGTTTTGATTGCGTCTAGTCCACTATCGATCGGAGTTGATGGACTTCAAACAGTCTGTAATAAACTTATAATAAATTGCTTGCCTTGGACTAATGCTCGATATCAACAGCTCATTGGTAGACTTATCAGGATAGGGCAGAAGATGGATAGCGTAAAAGTGATTATCGTAAAGGCCAGTCTCAAACTCGGAACAAAAAGGTATGAATATGATCAGAAAAAATGGAATCGAATAGAATACAAAAGAACACTTGCGTACTGTGCAGTAGATGGAGTCTTACCCGAAAGAGGTCTTGTTACACCTGGACAGGCACATAAAGAAGCTGTAAGATGGCTTGAAAGGCTGGATCGAGGAGAAATTTCTACGGTCTCACGAACAGATCTTGAAGTGAATCTGTCGCCTCTTGAAATAAAACGTCGTCTAAATAAATATGGTGACCTTTCAAAACAACATCAGCGAATAAACAGTGAATATTCTGAGACGACACACACTAGGATGCAAGAAAACCCGGAAGAATGGTTAGAATACCATAGACAATTAAACAGTCAGCGTAAAGTCTGGTCTGTCGATCCATTGCAGGAAATGATATCAAGAATCAAGGTGATGTCACCAAGACTCAAAGTAGGAGACTTTGGTTGTGGCGAAGCAAGACTAATGGAAGAAGTAGGACATGATAGAGTCATTAGTTTTGATCACGTTGCAATAAATGATAAAGTTAAAGCTTGTGACATGAAATCAGTGTCGGAATACGTAAATGATGGTGGTCTTGATGTAATTGTTTTCTCTTTGTCATTGATGGGTAAGAATTGGCCTGATTACATCATTGAAGCAAAACGATGTCTATGTACAAGAGGTTCTTTATTAATTGCGCATACAACAGAATCCTTGTCCAGTGATGGACGGCTGTCAAAACTTCGTGACGTAATTAAGGAACAGGGCTTTGTGATAGACTTAGATGATGTACGTGGCGATTTTACATTTATTGAAGCAATAAAACTGTAATTAAAAGTACTCGTTATATTGGGCACTAAGCCCGAGTAGGTGTAGCAGGGATATCATCGGGCTTTTTAAATATTTTCTATAATTCGGAGCATAGAGTATCTATTTGTGATAATTCTAGATTTCCATCGCTAATGTTGTCATTAGAATCAATCAGGAAAGCAATAGTTCATGCAAAAAGAGAAGGATAGTAGTCGATATCAATAGATATAGACTAAGTTAATGACCTTTAATTAAGTACAGAATCCTCATTGTTGATAGCGTGAAAGAAGACTGGAACATTCTGGGTGTTTGTGGCTTTAAAGCTTGTCATAAGCCAATCGCCATTCTGAAACATTAGAGTTCTGTCCATAAATGCGTCATCAATAGCAAATGTATCTGAAATTAATTGTCTATCATAAGGTCTGGGCATCGTGCTTACAAAATAACTGTGAAGTTGTTGAAGTGCATTGGTGTTAAGATGTGCGATCCTCTGTGTACTTATCCATCCGTTCAGATTATATTTTCTTCCATGTCTTAATAATCTCTCGACGGCTCGACTAGAAGTGTCGGTACCATCTTCTCTTCTTTTGTCTGCTGGAATAAACTCTTGAGCCTCATCGAAAACAAATACTATCCTAGGAGTTAGAGTGAAACTACTTTTTCTTTTTCGAAAAATACGGTCAATTATTTCTGAACAAAAGTATCTAGCTACGTCAGCTTCAGGAAGATTAATCACGAATAGTTTTGGAGACTCTGTACTCTTATCTAATATTTCATTTACAAGTTTTGTTGTATCATACACATCATCATTGAGAGTCTGAGGAGAAATATCTTCCAATGCTAGGAGTAGATTATTAAAAATCGATAGAATAGCTGCATCGGCTCTAAGTTTTGCCGTAGAAAGTAGATCTAGTATTGATTTTATAAGTGGTTTTGTGTCAGAACCCATTAAGGAATCTTCATTTAACCTTCTTTCTTTCATGAACTTCTTTATCATATTTACGACGGCCGGTATGAGGACTTTCTGTCCTGCTGCTCCGAACTTTTCGTTAGTAAGATCTGCCAAGGAACGTAACAGTCCTCCGTACGTGGAAAACGCTAGCATTATTTGCTCAGATTCGGATGGTATTGTGAGGGTCCTTATTTTATCTTGACCGATGATCTCTTTCACTGATTCAAGAATCTGTTGCTTAACCTCTACCAAAGCTTCTGGAACTACATGTCTTACAATGTAATCTTCTGCCATTTTTTCAACGATATGATTGTTATTACCATCTACGCTGTCATGAACAGGTAATG
>JASHSN010000468.1 GCA_030038695.1 Nitrososphaeraceae archaeon | reverse complement strand
TGAGACTGCACTGGCAAGAGCAAGACCAACAGCAGTATAATCTCTTATCCTGATGCCAGCGCGAGCCACTCCCGCAATTATAGCTGCGCCAATGAAAGGAAAAATCCACACTAGCCAAACATTTACCGCAATCCCTCCCATTATTTCAACCATTTTTTAAACTCACCATGTATTCTGATTTCATTTCTAGGTAACTGCTGGATCCGCCATCGTTGTTACTTCTTCCTGTTGCAACAGAATTGAACACTGTGTTGCTGCTCAGTCCATAGCCAGACTTGAAGACCATATTCTTTGCGACCGGAACGGCATGGCCAGACCCTCCTGGCTGTGGTATGGGGACTATTCCCTGTGAGTTATGGAACTGTGGTAGTAGAACTACTCCCGGAGCGTTATGAAACATTCCTTGGACATATGTTGTGATAGGGGTAAGCAATGGAGCCGGGTAAACCCCGATAATAAGTGTCACTCCAGCTAGGACGGCCATTGTTATTGTAATATATCTTCCAGAGTCTCGCACGTTAACCAATTCTTTCGGAATCTTCCCGAAGAATATACGCTTGTACATCCAGAGTAAATAAGCAGAAGACAAAACTGTTGTCAATATACCAAATCCAAACAAAACAATTCTAAGCGAATTTGCGTCGTGTACGCCCGTCTGCAAGACACCATTGAAAAGGATCCATTCAGACATAAATCCGCTTGTAGGAGGAATGCCAAAAAGTGTAAGCACACCAATCATAGCAACAACCGCGGTGTACGGCATCTTGCCGGCGAGGCCGCCTAACTTTGACATGCTAGTAGTACCAGTCTGCAGGCTAATTGACCCAACCATCATGAAGAGGATTGCCTTACCAAGACCGCTTGTTACATACAGTAGAGTTACTCCTGTGACTCCAAGAACGCTAGCGGAACCAATACCAAATAAAATGTAACCCATATTGCTCATAGTTGAGTATGCAAGCACTTTTCTGATATCGTCTTGCATGAGTGCCATCGCGCCACCATATATCATGGTGGCAAGTCCCCAGATGTTAACATAAATACTATATTCGGCATAATTTCCACTCAAGAGATCCAACCATATTCGCAGAAAACCGTACGTTGCAATCCCGACTAACATGATTGCGACTGGAATAGGTGAGTATGCTTGTGAGGACGGAATCCACGGGTGTAGAAGAAACCCACCTAGTTTTACGCCAAGTCCCATTACAACAGCAAAAATTATTACCGGTATCCATTGGACAGGAATTTGGGACTCATGAGCTCTGACTGTACTATAATCGAAACCTCCTGCGAAGAAACCAATTGCCAACAAACCAAGCAACAACACGACCGAGCCCACGTGCGTCCAGAAAAAGAACATCAGAGCGGTTCTATGTCTCGAACCGTAACCATAAAACGCTATAAGAAAGAATGGCACAAGAAGCACTAATTCAAAGAACACGTAGAATTCAATCAAGTTCGTTGCAAGGATCATGGCGAGTGTTCCCATTGCAAATACCATATATAGTGCAAAGTAAAGTCCCAATTGCGAGTCCACATACCGCTGCATTTCAGGTGTTGTCGTCGTTGTTAAGGGCCCACCCTCGATGTTAGAAACGCCAGTATCCTTTCGCTTTTCCTCGTCTGTCAGATAAACTGGGCCGCCACCTACCGATGTGATTTGCGTAATATCCCCGCCTCCAAAACGTATACGGGCTTCATTAACTATTCTGCGATTCATATACGTCTTTGAATACATTATAAGAACAGTGAACCATATGTAGTTGATAATTGCAAATGGAAGACTAAGACCATCAAGTCTAAGACCAAAATTTCCAAATTGTCCCCAAGGATAACTTTCTATATAAACGGAGCGCCCCCCATTCAACATGGACGCAGGAACAAAGAGCAGACCAGTTGAAATGATCAAAACCCCAAGAGAAAACCACGTTACCGCTCGTAGTCCAGCTATTCTACCTAGAAAATATGCTACCGGCGACAATAAAAGTGGCATAAAGGTCGCTGCTAAGAGGTAATACGACTCTCCCATCCTCTTTATACCTAGCCCTTCATACTCCTGAATTCTTCAACATCGATCTCTTTGTATAGCCTATAAGCGATGATAATGATACCCAACCCCACTGCTACTTCTGCTGCAGCAATGGCAATTGAAAAAAGGGCAAACATTTGACCCTGCGCATTATGTAAATTTCTTGAGAAAGCAATCAAATTTAGATTGGCCGCATTAGCGATAATTTCTATCGAAAATATCATGCGTATGGCATTACGCTTGACTACCAGGCCATATATACCAATTGCAAAAAGGATAACAGCAACAATAACGAAGTCAATTAATTCGTTCATTTTTCTGCTCTATATCCTCCCTGCGTGCCAACGCTAACGCGCCAATCACCGACGCAGCTAACGTAAGTCCTAATAGTATTAGAACCGGAGCGTAATAAGTGACCATTTGCCTACCGATCGTAGCAATATCGATGGCAGGAAGATTAAATTTCGTAAAGGCTGGATTGCCAAGACCCGACACAAAGAGTAAAGAACCTATGCCTCCAATGAAAATTAGCAGTAGTATGATCCCCGCGGCTTTTCTTCTCCGATCCTCCTTTCTTGAAAAAAGTGCTTGGGTTCGCACAAGCATGACTGTGAATATAACTAGTACTGCCACCGCTCCAACATACACTGTGATCTGGAACATCGCAACAAACGGTGAATCTAATAGCAGAAAAAAGCCTGCAATTCCTAGCATAGATATTGCAAGTGCAATTGCGCCGTAGACAAGCTCCCGTGTTTCAAGAGCAACTATTGCCGAACCTATAGTTAGAACTGCGACGCCAATAAATAAAGCATCAACCATGATCCGAAGCACCACGACCGTGAAATTTTCTATCGGCATGGTCGCCGTATTTCGGCGTCAATGCTAATTGTGCCAGAGTGTAAATCAACATTTGCTTTATTAGACCAGCTGCTATTGTTATATGTGTTTTTGATTTTAACGGTAGAGAAGAAGAAGATATCAATGGACTGATAATGAACCTCCTGGTCCTAATATACCTGAGTAAATCAATGCTAGTGCGACGAACATATTTACGAAGGCCAAAACTATCAACTTATACCAGCCTGTGTGCAGTAATATATCTATTCTAATTCTCGGGCTGATACCGCGTGGAAGTATCATCAACATGATAATTATGACCGTCTTTAGCAGGAACCAAAAGACAGCATTTACTGTGACTTGGTTGTAAAATCCTTGGAGTGTCAACATTTTCTCTAGGGTAGGACCAGAATTGATTGTGGGAGGTCCTAATTGAGGAGGGAAGATTAGAGGCCCAGACCACCCGCCAAGGAATAATATCACAAACAGAGCAGCTAATGCATATACTTTAAGATAAGATCCCAACTGAATCAGACCGTAAATCATACCTGAAGTTTCGGTTAACCAGCCTGCAACTATCTCACTTTCTGCTTCAGGGAGATCAAATGGCACTCTTTCCAGTTCGGCAAGGGAAGATATGAAAAAAACAAATGCGCTAATTGGGAGAAACAAGATAAACCAAAACTGGTGTTGTGATTTTGCAATTTCCGTGAGATTAAGCGAACCAGCCAAAATAACGACTGATAGCGCAGAAAGAATGAAAGGGATCTCGAAAGCTATCATTTGGTGTAACGCACGTAAACCACCGATGAATGGGTATTTACTGTTGCTTGCCCACGAGAACAGCAAAGCAATTAACGGAAAGAATCCTAGTATCGCGAACACAGCGATCAGTCCAACGTTTGTATTGGAAACCACCCAACCAGGAGCTACGGGGATCAAGGCCACCACGGCCGCAGCGGTTGCCACAAATGCTATGGGAGCTGCCCAGAATATCGGCCTGTCTGCTCCTGATGGAATAAGGATCTCTTTGGAGATCACCTTTAACCCGTCAGCCGCTAGTTGGAGTATTCCTTCACCCACGCCCCACACTCCAGCATACAACGGGCCTACCCTTAACTGCATTTTAGCCAAAAATTTGCGTTCAACAAATATTGTGGCCGCTGCAATGATTGCGGCAAATACAAAGCCGGGAAACACAATGACTTTAAAAGGTGTAGTGTGAATCAAAAATTTTATGATAGGCAGGGTTCGAGTTGGATCGACAACATCCGATAGAAAAAGATACGGTGTCAATACCTCTCCGTTTGCAGGTGGGAGAGGTAAATAGAATAATACTATAAAAATCAACGGAAGAATTACGAGTGTAACTGCAACAATAACAATAAGTATTATCCATATAATGCTTGCAAGAAAGTTGCCAAATCGAAATTCCCCTGGAACTGTGGCCATGAGATCACCTATCTGCCTCCACAGGCCAGTAATTCAGGGCCCAATAGATAACAGGCATGTCTCCCATTTTTGCACCGACTAACAAATGAGGTAAAGCGAGCATATTCCTAAATGAACCCACCGATATCTTAACCCTATAAGGTTTTGGGCTTCCATCACTTATGATATAATAGCCAAGAGCACCCCTCCCAGATTCGACTCTCCTGTAAGCTTCGCCTGGTGGGCCCCTTGGATTCGACTGAAGCTTTGCCCTAACTTCGCCGGATTCAGGCATTTTGTCAAGCAACTGTCTCAAGATGTGACACGATTCTCTCATATCTAAGAACGGTACATAAGCTCTAGCAAAGGAATCAGCAGTTTTCATATACTGAACCTTAAAGTCAATCTCGTTGTAGACGTCATAGGGT
>JASHSN010000467.1 GCA_030038695.1 Nitrososphaeraceae archaeon | reverse complement strand
CAGTTACCTAGAAATGAAATCAGAATACATGGTGAGTTTAAAAAATGGTTGAAATAATGGGAGGGATTGCGGTAAATGTTTGGCTAGTGTGGATTTTTCCTTTCATTGGCGCAGCTATAATTGCGGGAGTGGCTCGCGCTGGCATCAGGATAAGAGATTATACTGCTGTTGGTCTTGCTCTTGCCAGTGCAGTCTCAGCTACAACTTTAATTCCGTTAGCGTTCTCTGGCAGCGAAGTACATAGCCAGGTAAATTGGATCGCAGTTTTGAACATCAAGGCCGGTGTGCTGGCCGATCCGTTGTCGGTAATTATGGCCAATCTTGTGGCCTGGATCTCATTTCTGATCTTTGTATATTCCACAGGGTATATGCATGGTGAAAGAGACCTTACAAGATACTGGTTTTTTATGCTCTTCTTTATTGGGTCTATGCAGCTGATCGTTTTATCAGATAACCTGCTGATGCTCTTTTTTGGTTGGGAAGGGGTGGGTCTTGCATCATATGCACTTGTAGGCTTTTGGTACGATGACAAGAAAAAGGACTTTGTTGGAAGAGAAGGTCACAGGGCCGGAGGAATTGCAATGTGGGCTTCGCCATCTCACTCTGGAGTGAAAGCATTCTTGATGACAAAAGCAGGAGACACCATGATGCTTGCAGGCATGTTCTTGATTTTCATGTATTCAGGAACATTTGGCTTTAAGGAGCTGCTTCAAAATCAGGCATGGGCAGTCCAGATGGCGCATCAGCACCTCCTTGTGCCTGCTGCAATATTACTATTTGGTGGTGCAATAGGCAAGTCTGCTCAATTTCCGTTGAATGAATGGCTACTCGAAGCTATGACCGGTCCAGCATCTGTTTCGGCGCTTATTCATGCTGCCACAATGGTCAAGGCCGGCGTATTTCTAGTAGCTAGAATAGCTCCCTTGTTCTTTGCGCTTGCTGCATTTGGTATGGCACAATTCTTTGAGGTTGTTGCATGGGTAGGCGCTTTTACTGCGTTTCTTCTTGCATCACAAGCCATTGCGAATCCTGAGATCAAGAAGGTTCTTGCGTATTCTACTGGCTCTCAAATAGGTTACATGATGATGGCCATAGGGATAGCAGGACTTTCCACTAACTTTGCTGAAGGCTACACCGCAGGATTCTTTCAATTGATAAGCCATGCCATGTTTAAAGCCGCATTATTCATGGGTTCAGGGGCACTTCTTCACGTTGTTGGTTCTAGGTTTATGACTGACATGGGAGGAATGCGCAAATATATGAAAAAAACGTACATTTTCATGCTGCTCGCAGCATTGTCTCTCGCAGCCGCACCTCTGATCACGCTAGGATTTTGGAGCAAAGACGCCATATTTGCATCTGTTTTAGAATCAGGCTACGTTCATGCACTACCACTTTTCATAATCGCTGTGGTAGTCGCTATGATGACTGCCTTTTATACATTTAGAATGATTGGTGTGACATTCTTTGGTAACAAGAGCGATCATCTGGAGCAACTAGAGAAATCCGGGCACTCACTTCATGAAGTGAGTCCTATAGTATGGGTTCCTTTTGCAATTCTAGCGGTAGGAACCATAGCTTTCGGAGTGGTTGGATTTGCCTTTGGTGCAGAGCTTCAGCACATATTTACGGGTTACCTTGCTAATTACTTTGGAATAACAGAACAAAAGCAGCTTTTAGAGAGTACGACTACTCATATTGTCCAGCCACATTTACAGACCAAGCTATTCCTTGGGCTTAATCCTGTTGCTGCAGCTGCATCATTTGGAGCGTTTGCAGTAGGAGGCTTTTTGGGATACATGTTTTACATTTCCAGGAAAATGGATCCGCAGATTGTCTCTAAGAATGGTGTTACGAGGGCTATATGGAAGTTCCTCTACAATAGATGGTACCTTAATTCAGCGATTTATTGGGGTGCAGTCATAGGACCAGTGGCGATTTATCGTATTGTTTGGAGATATTTTGAAATTATTGTCATGGACGGCATAAATCACGCATTTGAATATTTGATGGCATTATTCTCTAAGGTAGTAAAGGCAGGACAGACAGGTATAACTCAAACTTACTTGTTTGTATTTGGAGTTGGCATTATGATTATTATAATGCTGCTTTTGTTATAGGGGGTAGATTATTGCAGAATGGTTGAACTTTCGACGCCTCTCCTTGTGACCGTAGTACTTGGAGCAGTAGGGCTTGGAATACCGGTAATAGACGCGCTTAAAAAAGAAAGGGGTTCTAATAACAAGCTGTACTGTGCGATCGCCTTTGGCGCATTAATCCTGGCGATAGGGATCGTGATTATGCGTGTAGCAGCCGGACAAGTGATGCCTGCTGTTGTATTTGGGCCAGGAGTACTTTCAGACGATCTTTTTGGTTCATTCTTTGCAGTCTCATTGTTGATTGTCTCAATCATGACGACTGCATCTTCTTGGGATTATTTTAAAGGTAAAGCAAACCCTGCTGCGTATTACTCTCTCATATTACTTTCAAGTATAGGGATGGTACTTATTGCTTATTCTACCGATCTCGTAATGTTATTTGTTGCATGGGAACTGATGTCACTGCCTACCTATGCGCTGGCCGCGTTTTCAAAACGCGATCCGATCTCAAACGAAGCTGCGATAAAATATTTTATGTTTGGTGCCTTGTCTTCAGCAATTCTAATTTTTGCAATTGGTCTTGTCTACGGTATCACCGGGACAACTAACATAGGTGGATCGATACACGCATTGGCTCATCTTCAGAAAGATCTGATCCCAGTAGGTCTTCTTGCGATCGCATTGTTTGTGGCCGGGTTTGGGTTCAAGATTGGGCTTGTTCCATTTCATATGTGGTTGCCTGACGCATATGAGGGTGCGCCTACCACAATAGGCGCTTTTCTAGCTGCCGGAACGAAAAAAGCCGGATTTGCGGCCGCGCTCCGTGTAGTTGTGTTAGGGATGTTTGTATTGCACCCAGATTGGACGTCCACTCTCGCTGTAATAGCAATATTTACGATGACACTTGGGAACCTTGCAGCTTTGGTTCAAAAAAGTGTTCCAAGAATTCTTGCTTATTCTAGCATTGCGCAGGCTGGATATATCTTGATAGGTTTTGCGCTGGCCCCGTACTCAAACCAGGCTCTAGCCGGTTCGCTTTTTTACATAATTAATCATGCGGTGATGAAATCTGCTGCATTCATAGCTGCTGCAGCTGTTGCTACAGCTTTGGCTAGCTATAGCCTTGAAAGATATAGGGGCCTAGGCCATCGCATGCCAATCACTGCTTTAGCATTATCAATTTCCTTGCTTTCACTTGCCGGAATTCCTCCGCTCGTTGGTTTCTGGAGCAAATTATTGGTATTTGGAGCGGCAATTAATAGTGGTTCCACAGTAGCATGGGGGCCATATCTTGCAATCGCTGGCTGGCTAAACAGTGCACTTTCTCTTGCCTATTATGCTTGGATCATAAAAAAGATGTATATGGAGCAAGGACCGGATATGACCAAAGTTAAAGAACCTAGGGCTATAGCTGGGGTACTAATATTCTCCATAATATTCATAGTAGGTTTTGGGATCTGGTATGGACCTATTTTGGAGTTCGCATCAAAGGCTGTCCCTCAGTTTGGTAGCATAGGCCCCGTCGTACCCAGCGTTTCGTCATCGTTTCATTTAGTTAAACCTATTCCTGTTGCTTTGTCCAATTCTTCTTCCCATGCTGGTGTTGCCCCTGTTGCAGCTCTTGTGCCGTTGAATGCTCATTAAGCCATAAATTTAGACAGAATATTGAGG
>JASHSN010000466.1 GCA_030038695.1 Nitrososphaeraceae archaeon | reverse complement strand
TTTGGCAATCTCAACGAGGCGCAGTTCACGTTATTCTGGAAATGCTGGCAGCACAACCTATGGGTTATAAACGACATTATTCCGATTATTATAAGAAATAAAACATATGGTCCTGCAATGAAAATATTCATGGCACTACTAATCAAAGCTGGGACCTGGGGCATAATGAGATATCTTCGCGGATTATGCAAGACTCTCTTCGATGGTCAGACTCCAGACGACATTGTTGACAGATATGCTAGAAAGAAATCCGTAACGGCTTCACCTATGCCACGCCTTTAATGTTATTGGTGTGCGTGACTAATAACTACAATTTAATGTTATTGGTTGGAGATGAGACTACCATAACTGGCGATATGTCTGGCTCGAATTTTATTTATTAAACCAAAAAATGCCAGCCAGCTAATAACATAAATTTGATAACGTTCAGAACCATGACGAAACAGAAGCGTTACATAACGTATATCGTGCGGACATCATCTATAGTCAGGACATAGTATAAGCAGTGGTTGGAATCGTCGAGGTAATCCAATTCCGATATTCGAATGTCTCCCATACATTACATCAAGGTTCAATATCATTTCACAGTATCTTTAGTTTTACGTGCAGCCGAATACCATGTGAGTGGACCTAAATACAGAGTCAAACATGCCAAGATCCAAAGTGGGTGTGCGTTCTTAATTGAACTGTACCAGATGAGAGCACCTATACCTATTGCACCACCTATGATGTAGAATATCGCCTTGCCTCCAGTCCTGACCCATCTTAATATCCACTTAGAGTCTAGCCCGTCTCTGAGTACCATTCAATCTCACCTGTGATTGCTTGATTGTTTGCTATCGTGTCTTTGGTAATCCGGTTTGGAACCAAGCTGATAGAAATTGTGTTGAAAAATACAAACTGCACTGAGGTCATGTCGATACCAATTGTGGTTATTAGCCCTAATTTAATCTACCTGCTATTCTACAACTAATTCAACACGGCTATGAAGAAATGAAAAACTAGTTACAATCTTTATTTCATATTTAGGATTTATTGAAAATTCTAACCATCTATATGGACAAGTGTTTTTCTTCAATTATCTCATCCAGTTTACAGTGTGAAGACGATAAGGCGAACTCGATTTGCATGACATGCATTGATGCAAATCACTTACCGTCCCCAAGCTTTTGGGGTTTTTCTGAACGATGACTTACTATCGTCATTTATATAGCCTGATACAGAATAATATAAACAATTGGATGCCTTATCCAACATTGACGATATGGCGATATTATTATAGATATGTGCGGAAGCGGTCAAAGGAAGCTATTCATATTCTGATAAAAGTGGTAGAGAAGACGTAATGAAATGCATAGTCCTCTAATCTCTGCACAGATAATCTTTTAGAGAATACATACAAATATTCGGGAAGGATACAGATGCAAGGATTGTCGTTGATAAAGAGACGAATCCCAAAATATTTGAATTAAAACAAACTTCTATCTGAACTTAATGGGTAAGGATGGTACTTCACAGATATTATAAGTACAAAAGGTATTCAGGGTGGTATTATCCTGGCGAGAACGATATTCAGTTGATGATGTCTATTATGTTATTGAAGGCAATGACTTATCAAGATAGATGGAAAAGATCATCTGATTAGTCAGGAAACATGCATCTTTGTTCATCCAATACCGACCACAGGTTCCATGGGAATAAGCAAGACCTTGTGATTTTTATACATTTGGTGGCAAGCTAATGACAAGTTTCCGGATGGTGAAATAATATGCGAAATGGTATAGGATTGCAACAGTTTGTTCTCGTAAAATGATGTTGTTTTATAGTTGTGAAACCTGTAAACATATAGCTAGCAGGTAAAATAGCAAATATAATGGGATTGACTAATCTGAGTCCGTTTGATAGGATTATGCTACTTTCTATTACCTTCACAATTATTGTAGTAGTTTTGTGTACAAATGTCTATCGAGTCCAGATCCATACTGTCCTATATCAATATACGGTTTCCATCTAATGTTGCGTTGTTTACATGGATGATGGTAAAACCATTCTAGACCAACAGAGCGCGGTGTACGAAGGGATGGTGCATAACATCCTGTCCCGCTAGGTTATGGAGGGATGGGCATAATTCCCAGCAGCGACGAATTACGAGTCCAGTAAGGTTCAAGTTTTGAAAATATATATCATGACGGTGTCGGAACAAGAAGTGCGAAAGTCTATGGAACAAAATATAACGTAGCTCGAGATTTCGGACATTCTGTCGCAACGGGACGTATTACTATCAGTTAACAAGTGGAAGTGACATGGTAGGAATATTATTCATAGATCTATGTGCTTAATAACCGCTAAATTCTTCGGCCATAATTCTTTCTTTTGGAATACCTAAATCGACTTGCAATAGCTTTCTCATCGTGTTTATCATCCCCGGAGCACCACAAATGTAGAATATTGAGTTATACATTTCGGTTGAACTCAAATATTTGTTTACCATCGTTTTGGTTATGTGGCCTCGTTCTCCCTTCCAATCACTATCATGTATGTATAATGTATAAATAATCTTCAAATTTTTGTTTGAATTTGCGCATTTGTCAAATTCTTCTTTGTAAAGTATGTTATCTTGATTTCGATTAGCGTCAAACAGGATTATCCTCACTGGCAGTTGTTTATCTGTAGCATATTTTATCATACTTCTGAATGGGACGACGCCGATACCTTCTGATAGAAACACTGCAGCCCTTGAATGATCCTCGTGTAAAATAAATTTGCCGAGCGGCGCTGTTAGCTTTACAGAGATTCCTACATTCAAACTATCAAGTTTCTTTTTAAATGGCGTATCTCTTATTATCGTGCTAATCAGAATGAAATTTTTCTCGGTGGGAGATGAAGCCAGATTAAAAAATCGAATTGGTCCTGAGGGATCCTCTTTGGTGCCAAGATCGAAAACGGCGTATTGTCCTGCATTGTAGTTAAGATAATAATTATTATTGTCCCCACTTCTGCTAAATTTAAAAGAGACAATGTCCGTGCCGACATGTGATTTTCTCTCCAGTAACTTCAGTTGCAGCTTCCGTGGTGTTGTAGGTATATTTTCCTTAATTTTATCTTGTTCAGTCATGGTTTGTTCGTATATTCATATCTATAGTCGTCATAGATACTGATACGTGTCCTCAAAGCATGATGATGGTTGTGACCTGTGTATAGCATATATGTGAAGATATTTCTTTCACGATTTATCCATATAAGTTTATGGATGGTTTATCCAACATAGACCAATCCTTTATATTGTCCTGTGTCAGTTTGTATAAACGACGAAAGTAGTCTCCCCAGACAAAAGCTTGGAGGCGATAAGCGATTTGCATTAGCGATAAGCACATTAGATGCATGTCATATGTGAATCGGCGCATAATGCTTATCGTCTCGAAGCTTGATTCTTACAGGTATGTATTCAATGGGCTAGTGGGGAGAAGTGGATTCTTGAAATAAAAATTGGTTGGATAAGCCGTGCAGAATGAACCCAAATCCATCTATAGCCAGAGTTCCAAAAAAGTTTTGCAAAATTGTCATTTTGTTCTACAATATTTGAATGGTTCTGAGAATCTAAGCACTCGGAAAATTTTTTAATATTAGGGATGTTTACAATACTGACAAACGGTATCAAACAAACCAGAGCTGTTACTGTATAATTTGTTCCAGCGAAAGCTGTAAAGATAGAATCATTACAATGATGATGTCAAAGATACGGAAGCTTTTCATATTTATCTATGCGACACAGATAATATAAAGCATCCAATTACTGGATAAAGTACCCAATTATAGAGTTTGCAAGCATGTGTCTCACTTACTTGTGGTACAGATGTCTAAGTATATACTATTCACTTCATTCAAGTATACTAGAATTGTTATATATTCGAGTTCTTTCGAAGTACTTAAGCATAGAGAAGCATCATTTCTAATAATGGGAACAATACTGATAGTAGTGACAGTCGCGCTTTATAGTATGAACGTTGCAAATGCGCTGATATCAACTACCAAAAACCAAGGACTTTCTTCTGTTGATCCTTCCCCCACCACCAGGGTATTCAATCTATATAATACTCATGTTCTAGGCTTTAATGAGACTAAAGGAATACAGAAAGCAAAACTCCAAAGCGACCAGTATTCATTACAAACTATTTTGGTCAGTCAAGGTGACAGGGTTGTCGTAAGTTTGTATAATATGGAAGCTCCAACTGGAGATAGGCATTCATTTACAATTGATGCGCCTTACAATGTCAATATAGATGTTGGACCAGGACAGAATGGAACAGCCGCTTTCTTAGCAGATCACGTCGGGATCTTCAAATTCTATTGTAAATATCACTTACCAAGCATGGTGGGAGAATTGATGGTCTCACCGAATCTGCAATGTACAGATACAACACTCACTTCATCTTAATAATATGCTCACGTCTGGCTATATCGCGCAAATGTCCACAAATGGACAGAAGACGTTGTCAATAATTGGGCTGCTGGGTTACAGCAAGAGCACAGCAATCGAGAAAGTACGGTAACTCCCCATACTCAGGACTCGACATCAGATAAGGCCCCAACCTTTTATTTAGCTAAAAATTGACAAGATTTACTTCAGCTTGAACATATGCTCACGTCTGGATATCGCGCAAGTGTACAGAAATGGATAGAAGACGTTGTCAATAATTGGGCTACCGAGTTACGGTTTGATTCAAAAACCACAACATCAGAGAGACTAGACGGATTTTCCATAAGAAGAAGATTGCTGCGATGAAACAACAATCGACAAGGTACGATCACAACGGTAACAGGACTCTAATCGACATCAGATACGATTACTCGTCTTGGCTGTATGGGTAAAAACCCCGACGTTTTATTTAGCTAAAAATTGCTCGGATAGGGTGCCTATCGAGTTCCACTTTACACTTTCATTTCCGTACTTGCTCATTGTACTAATAATCTGCTTATCCGCTGTAGCAACATAATTTTTTTGTGTGTTAGACTAAGAACCTAACCATATGTGAACAATCTATCCAAATCCAAGTTAGACGGTAAAATATCCATGTTTGTAGGCATGGATCTACACAAGAACTATGTACAGATAGCCTCTAAGACATTCCATGGGTATCTGAAAATCAATTGATATTTGTTGAATTCTAGCCTTACTATATCTGAACGATAAAATTATTTAAAGCAGGATTTTTAAAACATTCTTACCTTGATCCGCAGCATTTAGTTATTATCTGCGTAGCAACTTCCTGTCTAACATATCTAGATATTTTAGGAGAACACGCCTAGATAGTCTGGACCCCGCTGTTTGAGGTGTTTACCAATTTGCTCTTAATAAGACGTATAGCTTACTTGCATTGCAATTAATAAATTGGCATCGTATATCATCGATTTGATCAAGCTAATAAATACAAAATTGATAATTATTATCAACTGATGAGTGTTATTATAACAAATCCTGTACAAACCTAGTAAGATTTATTAATCATAGTCAAGTTCAATTATATAATGACGCATCACAAAGAAGACCATCACAAATGTGAGGTTTGTAATCACACTGAAGAACAGTGCAAACAGAATAGTTGTACGTGTTGCACCCACTGAAATCGTTTATAGTTGCTGGTACTGCGCAAATATGATTAGCATCTCAAAAACAGCGTTTTTTCTGATAATCTGACTGGTAGTGTTATTGTTATCGGATCAAGTACAGCTCGTGGAGGGCCTCGACAACTACAAATCCATTCTGCAATCTGTTAACAGAACGTTGTCAAGCCAAGTCATTCGACCAAAAAGTAGCCGTCGTTGCAACAGAATCGCAAAGTAAGACTGCAGAAGCCGAAATCATGACAAATACATCATACGAAGCAAACGTTTACAAATTGCTTAAAAATATTCTGATCTTAATTGTAATACTTTTTATCTAGTTTCCTTTCCATTACTATAGGATAAATATTGTTTAGAATTCCACAGTGGACGAGAAGAACGCCAACAAATGAGTTTAGTCTTCATGATAAAGATAAAGATAAAGAGGCATTTCAGATAGGTCTTTTAATTGCAAAACTAATTACATCTTATTGGAATTCACAAAAAAACCCAGGCAAAACCTACATTTTTAACAGACGAGTACACCATGGAGAGATAGGATCATTGCTATGCTTACCCAATTTGTTCATAAAATCACATCCCATTCCGAAAGGACTTTTATCAGGCGTAGGGGAAGGGTTAGCAAAAGATGATTATATCGATAGGAAAGAATGGTTTACATTTAAGAAACGGACTAGCTAACAATAGTTACAACTGTTGATGTCTAAAACAGGTATAAAAACCTCTAAACATACGATACCTCTCCAAACCCTAGATCTTGGAAATAAAGTCACGGTTTTAGTCGAAATATCCTTTGTATTTGTCGCACAACACAATAGTCACCGGATTTGTTGTGTGTAACGACAGCCAAAGGAATAGGTCTTTTAGGATCCGATATATCGGCTGCGCAGACAGATACGCAGACACATGTGGTAGGACGAATAATATTAGGGCTAAAGTTTACTCTAACCTCCCAAACAATATCGTCAGCAGGCGCCTGCTGATAAAGAACATGGGCGATGCAATGTGATATGAGACCATCTGGGCCAGTTTCAAAAGGTCCCGGGCCTATTCGGGCATGCTGTTCTGTTCGAGCTATATTTGACATTCTGACAATAAAGAAGGATAATATCAAGCGCCTGAAGAAGCATAATATCATCTACAGCATAATAGGAAGACGGCAGATGTTCATGACATGCCAGTTGTTCTCGTATGAGTTTTCTTTCCTGTCTTGAGGCACTCAGATATGCCTAATTACATCGATTATTTATATTAATTTTCGATTCTGAAGTCTGAAAATCGATTTTGACAAATCATTTTGAAAGACTTATAACGGATTCCCAGTATTGAGAAGTAGCATCGACCTATAGAGGATGTATCATAAATCTGCTTTGTGGTACCGTAGGTTTTAACCACCCTTTCTCACCAATCACATCATCGTCAGTTTTAGTTTTTGGAGACAATATGCGATTTGCATTATCCGGGATCTATGGACTTTGATTTATTAAAAAACTCTTGGATAGCTTATCCAACACTTAAAAGAATTGGTTATGCAATGTTAGTTTACTAATCTATAAACAATAATATGACGCAAAAAGGTATTCGATCAAAAAAATGATTTCCAAAGTATTTGAACTAAACAAACTTCTATCTGAACTTGAAGGTCAAGGCGGATACTTCACAAATTTTATAAGCACAATGGGTATCCAGGCAGGCATCATACGATTACACGCTGGTGAAAATGATACCCAAGGAGCACATTCAGTTGATGAGATCTATTATGTTATTGAAGGCAATGGCTTTATCAAGTTAGATGGAAAAGATCATCGAATTAGTCAAGGAACATGCATTTTTGTTCCTGCTAAAGTTGACCACAGGTTCCATGGGAATAAGCAAGACCTTGTAATATTTTATGCATTTGGCGGCAGAAGCTAAATGACAAGTTTCATGGTGATGAAATACGGCTGTGACCAAGCTAGTAGGCGATTATAATAACAAGAAAATAGAACGAATAGCCATGATAATCGTTATAGCGGCTTTTTGTAGCCGCATTCCTATCAAGTAGCAAATTGGCGGACACTAAGCTACAATTTCGGTAAAATACGTCATTTTAGGAGATACCTGGGAATTTGTCTGATAATGTACTCATGGATGGACAGTCAGAATCTAGTCAATTCCACCACAACCAAGCTGATACCCCAACTAAAACATGAGCACGACCACATGACTTGGTTTCAAGATATCAAGGGGACGCCCCATCAAACCTGAAGACCAGTATAGTCATTGTAAGCATCGCCGCAATCTGAACCACCACAATAGTCATTGTTTTCATCCCATCCTTGACAGAAGGCTGCGCTGCTACCAATAGGACACATCGAATAGGCAACAAAGGCTAGGTACAAGATGGTGACGCACACTATTCCGCAAGACGTAACGATCGCTAAGCCCAGCGATATTTTAAATGCTACCTGGGAAGGCGGTTCTAAAGGACGCGAAGGCAGACAGTGACCAAGAAAGCAATATTTGTCACTATCGGCATTAGGAATTCTGTTCACTATATTGGGGTCAAACTAACATGACATGACCTGCACTGTTCTACACTTCTCATACATATCCACACTGTTTTATACATCGCTGCACCTATTTCACTTGGCAGAAGAGTACAGCAGACTGAAAACCAATTCTTCTAGTCATCGCCATAATCTATTTTTCCTCTATATATACATCCAATTCCTTTAGAATGCTTATAACCACAGGGATCTCCAAATCAACTTGCATTGCAACGAATTCTTCTGCAATGTTAGAAAGATAGAGATTCCTGACAATTCGTTTCTTGTCTTCAGAAACCTCGCTAGGACTATCTGTCGCGTATTGTACACTTTCCAACATGGCTAATTTAGCTGTTCGACATATAAGTTTATGGATGGTTTATCCAACCTGTCACGGTTCGTCTACAAAGCTTCATCACTCTTAAATGTGTGTTTTTATCCGTAAAAGTTGCTTCCATCAGGTGGCTTTGTCAATCTTGGGTCCTGTTAAGAGCCTAACCATATGTGAACAATCTATCCAAATCCAAGTTAGACGGTAAAATATCCATGTTTG
>JASHSN010000465.1 GCA_030038695.1 Nitrososphaeraceae archaeon | reverse complement strand
GGACACACCTTTCTTTTGAGTTTTTTGCTTCTGTGCTGCGTGAGTTCCCTGGATAGATACATGTCTATAGAAGTAGGAACGAAGAGATGTGGATCAGCTCTGAAGGATGAAAGAGGGATATTATTAGAGTTCGTCTTCATCAGTAACAATGAATGAATCTCTGCCCTTATCCAAAGTGCGTCTCATTATGGAAAATGCACAGCGAATCGAGTAATATGTGACTAAGAATGCATTATACTCTCGAAGACGGAATAGACACCAGATTGGCAAATCCTTATATATATAAAACAAAAATAATTGAAGCCCCGGGTTCGTAATAATCTATATATTATTAAGTCATCATGAGCTGATGGCTCTGACTATTCTCCTCTTACATCTCATTTCTCTATTCCTGTCGAAGGATCGAGAAATAGCTTTTTTGCAGGTTGACTGGTCATAAAATCGAACGTATTTAGAACTGTACCGGCTTTGGAATCAAATGATTGATCACCGATGCGTCCTAATAGCAAATGTAAAAACTCTCCCGACGCTTTTAGAGCACACGAATCACTCTTCATTATATGAGTTAGTGAGCATTGACAAAAGAAATATTTTATACTAGACAGTAGTAGCATTTTCCTATATGAGAAGACGCATAATAGCGTCTATTTTAATAGGCTTGGCTTTGATTCTAAGCACCTTTATTAGCACGGTTTCTATAGTCAAAGAGATTACTTAGCTCAAGTGTGTTATGCGCTCAAGTGAGGATGGGGCCATCAATGAATGGCATACCTCCGGTACTCTTAATAATCGGTTGGTGGTAGAATATGATACTTGGTCTATTTCGTGACGAATTTGATCCCAATCTCCCGGAGTGTTAGGGTCGATTTCTAGCTAGCTATATACGCAAAGCTTCTAGCGGTGAAAGACGCGACGCTTTCCAAGCAGGAAATATTCCAGCTGCTAATGTTATAGTTAGTGAGAGAAACCAAACACTAAGAATGTCATTTGGAAGAAAGATAGGCGCCATATGGGAATCTGCTGACTGTCCTCCTATAGAAGCACCTGAAGCAGATAATACATATGCTAGACCTATGCCAGTACATATTCCCGTAGTCGCTCCGATAAGACCAATGAGTACAGCGTCACTCAAAAACATAGATAGGATAAACCAGGGTTTTGCACCTATAGCCTTCATTGTGCCAATCTCCTTTGTTCTTTCATTCACAGATGTCCATAGAGTCGTAACAACTCCAACACCACCTGCGAACAATGCAATGAACCCAACATCCTGCGCAAGTGAACTACTCCCACTATCAGTATGTTGTTGTGCTTCAACTATTGCTGCGGGACTAACAATTCCAAAGCTGTAACTACCATACAATCTATCTAATTCCTGTATCACAGTATTAACATCATTACCAGAGCGCGCCATGATTATCATGAAATTGTATTTTCCCAACATATTAAAGAAAAGGTTTCCAGTATTTGTATTAATTACAACAATTTTATCCACACTCCCATTACCTGACTCCTTCAGTATTCCCGTCACTACAAAATTTCTGGTTGCGCCGTGATATGTAGCAGTAATAGTCTGTCCTAACCTGATGAGCGGATTATACGGGTAACCTGGAGGATTGGCTATGTCAAATCCTACTAGCATTGCAGAGGGATTATTGTCTTCTATTTTAGAACCAGGAATTAGTTTTAAGCTAGGAGAAATAATGAATATTGTATTGGCTTTCATTGCATTTACATTAGTATTTTCTGTATATCCCGCAATTCCACCAGTCCCAGGGGCAGTTCCAACGTTTAGTTGAACCTGCTGCTGATATGCAGGTATGACGTCTTGAACAAATGGAAGTGATTTTATCTTGCTTACAACTCCGTCATTAATTTGAAGCCTAGGCGTTGTGGTAGCTAAACCAGGTGCCAATTGGAAGATACTGGACGCAGATCCAGGGCTAACAAAAATTACGTTTGGTGCCAAACTCCCGATTTGTCTATGCATAAATACTGCAGAGCCTGCACTCATACCATTAATTGCCACCATCAAAGCACCACCTACGACTACCATCAATACTGTTAGCGCAGATCTTAATTTTCTTTCCCTAAATGCATCAATAGATAGAATAAAGATCTGTTTCAGATTTCGATGCTTCTCTTTTACGCGTCTTCGGTTTGAATTTCGTGAATCATTTTTCTTCAAGGGTATATTTTTGTTATTTTGTTGCGCATCTTTTTCAACGGTCACGTTATATCCTCTCCCAATCTTTCTAGTGTCCGGTCAAAGTGATGGTTACCCGCGAATTCACGCGTCAATCCACATTTTATACTAGCATTTTATGTTATTTATATGCCGCTGTACATTCGACGAATGTACTGTTGACAGAATGAGTGTTATCTAGCTAATGGGAACATAACTTGCAGTATCGCCAGTCAGTCTAACGCACTAGGCCAACTTGACCCCTCCGCAACCCTATAAGAAGAGGTGCAGTCCTGATTTTCATCTTCTCTGTTTGAGCATATTCTTGAAGTATGAATTAAGATGGTTTTCTCAATCTCAGGAGAATGTCGTCATTAGTACTACACGTCGTTTTCTAGTGCTCATGATCATGCACAGTACATTCGATAAACCCCAAGCCTTTCATTATTTTAATTGTGAGGCTGGAGTATAGAACATTTGAGTACATGCGAGTTCATAAATTGATTTATTCGAAGTGCATGATTATACCGATGTGAAGCCAAAAATAAGTATTGTTCCTGCAGGTATCGTAGTGACATTTGCATTATTACTTGCTTCAGGCTATATAGTTGGAAGCTACCACCAAGCATTTGCAGGAGGACATCGAGGCCATCGCGGCTACTACGGCAATAGGGACTACGGCAGTAGTGGTCCTATTATCTGGCATCCAAACAGTCCTATTTTTTGCAAATCAGGCACACCCAGTATTTGTCACCGAGCACGCCTACTATGAGCATTCCAAACACTCCTACTATGAGCATTCCAAACACTCCTACTATGGGTAACCCATGGAGCCAAGGTGAAGGCAATATTGGTCAGCCCCCAGGTAACCCAGGAGATAATGGGTACGCCGGTTATAATGGGTACCCCGGAAATAATGGGTACCCCTGAGGTCCTATTCGTATGCCAAGTTTTTAGCGCTAATGAGATTTAATGGTTTGCTTATGACGCTTGGACTCGAGAAAGAAATTCTAGACCACAATCTTGACAGGTATGTGCCATGTCAATCCTCTGAGGTGTTAAAAGCTTGTATAACAGAACGTTTAGATCGACATGAATACTTCGAACGGTACTACAGGCCGGAAAGTATATAGCTAAGGATGATTATACTAATGAATAATGAAAATTACAGGAGCGCAGTTATGAAAAGACGTTCGACACGCCATGTATCCGAAGTAACGGCAATACCGACCGAATTCGGTAATTCTGCGAAAATTATTGTTCCTAGAAGTTGGCTTGGAAGGAGAGTAATTGCACCGATCTTCACCTATTTTTACAGGAGTTATGGTTTTCACAGGAGCTTTTACGGGAGCATGATAGATTCTCAGGAATTTAACAAGTTCTTTATCAATTATTCTTTGATTCCCTTCTAACAGATATGAGGACAATATAAGAAATCTGCTAGGTGTCTCTTCTACGCCAGTTGCGGTTCTTCGTCACTGTGGGGTTGTGACCAAGGTACATAGATGAACAATTCATAGACTGAGTCAAAGTCTTGCCGAATCTTAGCTCTGGTCTCGCCCGAGTTGATGGAAAATGACTGCTACTTTGTTGGAGTGGTTGTACTAGATCTGTTCAAGACCATCCAGGATGCCAAGACTGTATTATGGCGTAAGACGAATCGAAATAATAGTTTTCCATAGAAAATTGAACGATGCACATGAAATCCCAAAAGATGTAAATACTGGGGCGTTCGCCGGACTGGGTCAAGGTCAAGAACCCGGACGCACCGGCAGTGTCGCGGCTGATCGAGGAGTAAGATCGGTCCAAGACGCCGGGTTGATCATTGCCAAACACGGCGAACGTTATCTTTACGAAGGGCGGAAGCCATGAAAATTGTGGTTATCGGCGGGACCGGCCTAATCGGATCGAAGGTCGTGGAGAAGCTGAAGCAAAGGGACCATGAGGCAATTGCGGCTGCGCCGAGCACGGGCGTCAACACTATTACGGGCGAAGGCTTGGCTGAGGTGCTTGCAGGTGCTGAAGTTGTCATCGACGTGGCCAACTCGCCGTCGTTCGAAGATCGGGCCTCGATGGACTTCTTTCAGACCGCGGGCAAGAACCTCACTGCGGCTGAAGTGGCCGCTGGCGTCAAGCATCACGTCGCCCTCTCGGTCGTCGGAACGGAGCGCATGCAGGACAGTGGCTACTTTCGCGCCAAACTGGCCCAGGAGAGCCTCATTAAGAGCTCGCCGATCCCCTACACGCTCGTCCACGCCACCCAGTTCTTCGAGTTCCTGCGCACGATTGCCCAGTTTTCGACCTACGACGACACAGTGCGCCTGCCGCCCGTGCTGTTCCAGCCGATGGCGGCAGAAGATGTTTCGACAGCGGTCGCCGAGGCGGCTCTCGCGGAACCGGTAAACGACACGGTCGAGATCGCCGGGCCCGACACGTTCACTCTGGACGAACCGGTCCGCAAGGTCCTCGAACATGACAAAGACGCGCGCCAGGTGTTGGCTGATCCAGCGGAGCCCTATTTCGGCAGCAAAGTGAGCGAGAAGACGCTGGTTCCTGGCACCGGCGCCCGTCTCGGCTCGACCAGATTCGATTGGTGGCTCGCCAACGTCCCGCCGCCGCAAAAAAAGTGATCTTTGTTTGTTAATGTATTAATCGCAATCCATTGCGGGACACCATCTACCGGGATTTCATTCTTTGGAGTAGTAGAAACTTTAGTAGTCCCTATGGTCTGAGCATTGAGACTTTTAGATGCTACCATAGTCACAGACATTATGGGCATTACTCCTACTGATGATGTCACAAGGAGACGGTATTTATCTTTGATTATAGTGATTGGAAATCTCCACAAATACTTAAACAATTGGCCAGAACCTCTAATGAATCCATAGTGGTCATTATTTTCATGGCCTAGTATTGCACACGTTGTTCAAATCCAAGTAGTCGATATTCGTTCCATTCGTCCCAATATGAGATATCACTCACCCATCTGCATATTTCGCGAAAGCGTCGATATCTCATCTGGCCCGTCATGCTTCTTTACCAATGAGTGTTTTTACCTGGTTTTCCAAGGACTCGATTTTCTGATCTCAGTTCCAAGATTATTTGCATAGATGAATTAGATAAGATGACCAAAAATGCAAGTTGCTCAACTTCATAGATGGTGCGCAGACGGTGTCCCAGGGCCCAAAGATTTGGCTTCATTAATGATACATCTACCTAGCGCATCCTGTTGTATTCGGGTAAACCCGGGTTGGGCGGCTGCCAAGAGATTATCAACCACGGTGAATATCACCACTCTGTCATGTGGAGTCATAGTGTCATTTTTTAACACATTCCATATCCCGGTCATATCAGTTATTGGACCGCTAGCTCCCACTATATTTTCATTTATTAATTTTAGTGTTTTGTCGGTATGTATTAAGGAGACGAGGTTCTGTATACTTTCAGTCCAATTTTGAATACCGCCAGTCTCAACCTCTGTTTTACCAATTGCCTTGAAACAACCAGAAATCGGGTCATTTCCCAGGCTTTGTGCTACCACAAATGACTCTGAAGGAAGCGTAACTGCTGTCATTCCGGCTACGGCAAATGTTGACACTATGAACAAAGCCACGACTGCAACTTTTTGGGAATTATTTGTCTTCAACATGCCACTCTCACCTATTTGACGACCTCAAAGGTACCCATCATGCCATAGTCCCCGTGGAAGAGCAGGTGGCAGTGAAAGACGGATTTTCCCACAAAATCTTTAAATGGTATTCTAATAACCACAGTACCTTCAGTTGGAATCAAAACTGTATCTTGTAATCCATGTGCGTGATATGGTTTGCCATTAACTGACATTACCTGAAAATGATTTATATGAATATGGAATGGATGATTCTCGGCGGATGATTTGTTGTCAAGGTTTACTAACTTCCACTCCTCTACAGTTCCAAGCTTAACTTTATAATCTATTCTGTTAGGATTAAACGTCTTGTTATTTATCGCGTATCTCCAATGTACGTCGTTTGATGAGAAATTAAGGACTCTGTGAGCAGCAATGGTCGCATTACTCAGGTCTTTCTTAGGATAGGGTAAAGTTGTTGGAATAATATTTACATGTTTCACATCTTTTTGGTTACCTTGTATATTTACAGTCGCAATGAGATGATTGTAAACAGTTCTAAATGGAATAGATCCGTTGCCTGTCGCAGTCACTAATACATCAAATCGTTTTCCAGAAGGAAGGAAAAGAGTATCATTGTTCCATACCTGCCAAACAGGATATCCATCTTCTGCTATAACATGAAATGTGTGGCCAGGGAGTTCAACAGTTAGGAAAGTCTCAGGACCGATATTTGCAAGATGCCATAATTGAGTCTCTCCAGATGTCATGTTGATTTCGGGATTGACTTCTCCGTTAACGATTAGTCTTTCGTGACCTGTATATGTATTACTCAAAGGCAGAAGGTCGTGTTCAATGTTATATGTAGTAACGTATAGCTGGTTGTATGGAAAATCTCTCATGGCAAAGGTGTGTGTTGTGATATTCTGTAAGGGCTTTGGCAATAACTTTTGTAACCCTTCAACAATAATCAAGCCAGACAGACCTGCTGCAACTTGTCCATAAGAAAGTTGATGCAGATGTGAATGATACCAGTCTGTACCTAGAGGATGACCTTTTGGAATATCGACAGTATAATGCTGTGTCTTACCAGGAGCAACTTCAAGAAATATATTATCCGAATTATTTGCAGGAGACACATGAAATCCATGAAAATGGAGATTGGTAGTCTCATTGAGATTATTTATCAAAT
>JASHSN010000464.1 GCA_030038695.1 Nitrososphaeraceae archaeon | reverse complement strand
CCAGATTGTACTTCGAAATCCAAGTAACCAACAAATCGCGGACTGTCTTGGCTTCAACGAGTCTGTTGACCAAACCAAGGTGCGCGATCTGGTCGTCATCGGTGCCGGTCCCTCTGGGCTGGCTGCTGCTGTATACGGTGCCTCAGAAGGACTTGACGTTCTGCTGCTAGAAACAAGTTCGCCTGGAGGCCAGGCTGGTTCGAGCTCAAGAATCGAAAATTACTTGGGATTTCCAACAGGCGTTTCAGGCCAGGAGCTGGCAACTCGTGCATACATCCAAGCGCAAAAATTCGGTGCACATATGCTCATCGCCAAGGCCACACAACTCATCTGCGACCGCAAACCATATGTCATTGAAGTTGAGAATGGTGCTGGAATTCCTGCACGCACTATAGTGATTGCAACCGGGGCTGAGTATCGAAGGCCTCCATGCAAAAACTTGTCGCGTTTTGAAGGTGCGGGCGTATATTACGGCGCGACTTTTGTGGAAGCACAGTTATGTGGCGGAGAAGAGGTGATTGTGGTCGGTGGAGGAAACTCAGCCGGTCAGGCAGCCGTGTTTCTGGCTGAAACTGCGAAGTGCGTGCACATGCTCGTCAGGTCAGCCGGTTTGGCTGAGAGCATGTCACGCTACTTGGTTCGTAGGATCGAAGAAAGTCATAATATCGTCCTTCGGACACACACAGAGATCGTTGGGATCGAAGGAGGTAATCACCTCGAATCAGTACGCTGGAAAAACAATCAAATGGGGCAAACTGAGGAGCACAAGATCAGTCACATATTCATTATGACAGGTGCAGATCCGAACACCGGTTGGCTTGATGGCTGCATAGCGCTAGATAGTAAGGGCTTCATAAAGACAGGTCCCGATCTGTCACAAGAAAACTTGAGTACTGCGCAGTGGTCCCTTGCACGCCAACCGTATTTACTCGAAACGAGTCTACCAGGTGTTTTCGCCGTAGGTGACGCGCGTGGGGGTAGTATAAAGCGTGTCGCATCCGCGGTAGGCGAAGGATCAACCGCGATCTCACTTATTCATAAAGTACTCCAGGAATAGAAGACGAAGCTACCATCTGACCAAATCAACTCAACCCCTCTCATCAACCGCAACACGAGCACGTAGGACTCATTCCCAGTCCTACGACGATCAAACTTTCTGATAGTCCAGATGATGACTGTCGTCAATTTTGATGTACCTAGGCATTCACCCAGTGCACATAAAGCTCATGGGGTTTGGACCGAAGCCTTTAACTGAAGAGGATCGAAAGAAAATTCAGAAATTATTGGACTGGATGCGTGCTAATCCTGATACTAAGGATGATGATTAATTAGTACTACTACTATACTAGGGTAACTATAGATAGCCAAGTTATGGCGCAACACAGACCGAATTACTATGGAAACCCTGGCATGGTAAGATGAGTATGGTCATAGAAGTCTTTCTCTTTTCTTCTGGATTATAATATAGTTCAATTATATTGACGAGTTATCCTATATTCTTCTAGTGACATGCCAGTGGTTTATCTGTAGTAGGTCTAATATACACTAGTTTGCAACCCAGTATTGAAACATGGGAAATATAATAATATCAGTATTTGGAATATTTGCAGTTTTAACAAGTGCAGTAATCATAGGAAGTGTACATATCGCATTAGCAGGTCAACAAGACTGCGGTAATTCCTGTACTGGAATGAGTTTGTCACCGTCAAATATCATTACTGGTTCAGGATTGTTAACACCTCCATCTCCCTCTCCCTCTCCTTCCCTTATTACGTCCCAGTCTGCATCCGCTGCGCCATCTACACCAGCTACTCCTACCTACCTAACTATGACCATACGGTCAAGAGCAGGGAATACCTTTGCACTTGAAGGAATATTAATGAGTAATAACCAAGGAATGGAGGGAGCCACTATAACATTTACAGGTAAGGAAATGCTGCAGCACCCAGACATAGGTGGTCCTATTTTCTCAGATATTACATTAAGGGATATTGAGAATGGAAAGCCACTAACTGCAGTAACACGGATTAATGGAGAGTATGGTCCTGTGATAGGTGAAGCAAGAGTTATCTCGGGAGATCCCAATTCGCTTGTCAGTATCACGGCATACTACGGAGGAGAGGGTATAGCTCCATCTTCAGCAACATTACCATTACGTGCCTCCCCTACATCGTATAATTGATATATGTGATCTTGTCTGTAGTGCAGAAGGTTAGTACTACGCGTCGTTTTCTAGTCCTACATCGTCCCTTCTGACAGCTCAATTATCAGTTCTTCCATCTGCGCAGCCAGGTATATTTGTACCACTCAGTTTATGAAATCGAAGAATAGCTTTAGCCTGCGAGGCGTACGAGCAAAATCTGTTGAACAAACGGAACTGCCATTGCAATTATATACTGTACGATGATAGGTAGCCTCATTCATTCACCCGAGTTAGTTAGTTCCACTCCTATGTTTGTTGTCAGTTATAGGCTTGACGTGTGTCGTGATTCTTGTTCCCTTTCCTCTCTTCTATGGTTACCGCCGCGTTGGACATTCAAATATAGTAGAATGTACACTATTTGCAAATAATTCTTAAAGATTACACCATCAGTGGTAGTCAGACTATAGCAAGAATCAGGTCGTTTGCTTTATAATTATCTTGGCAGTAGCCTTAACTTTGTTTATTATGTCACGTTGTTCAGTCATTATGCGACCCACTATATTGACAGGAGAGTAAGGTTCAATCTTGTCAGGCTTGCTGATAGGTGTTGGACCATAAAATAGACATAATGCAGAGCCCTCAGGCCAGAATGCAACGTCTAGTAAGTTAACTTCTGATTTTGCATTTTCTTCTTGTGCTCTTATCGAAGTCTTGTCAGTATACAGCTCTTTACCCCATTTATTGATATTTACTTCAATCGGTAGATTATCTAGTATCGCTTTAACTGTGTTGGGTGATTGCGAATCGTCTAATTTAATCAATACTGTCTCATTCAACTCGGGGAAGGTTATTTTCAAGTGTTTTTCCATTATAGGTTAGTTAGTTTAGCATTTCTATTAACCTTTGACAACGTGTTGACATTTTCGTAACTTTATATTCTGTATTCTTTCAGGCTTGATATTTTTTTGTTCTGCGCAGTTGTTCTGCCATGGGCAATTCTAACTTATCAACAGTTTATGACAAGCTCAATATCATGTCGTCGATACATCTCAGGAAATTTATTGCCACCTTATTTCGAGAGCTGCACTAAAGTGTCAATAATAAAGTTGGACCCATTGTCGCGCGCGTATAATCAGGGAAGCACATTCCAGCCTGTACAATAAGAGTTCGAACTTGGTAGTACTTGAACCGAGCGTTCTTGTGGTTTAAGTCTGCATACCGCCATTACTACCTAAAGTTTGATAAAAGCAGCCATCTGCTTTTTGTATAGTTGGTGGGTCCTCGTGTGTGTGCGATAGACAATTGTAGAATTTGTTAATTGCTTTGTCTAGGTGGGGATTACCAGTATCTACTGGTTCTTGGATTGCTGGTCCTGCTCCACCGTAGCCCATTCCTCCATATCCCATTCCTCCATATCCCATTCCTCCATCTCCCATTCCTCCATACCTACTTTCGTGGTTGCTTTTGGCAATAGCAGGATTAGCAGAAATATTTGTTGTCAGCATGGACAAACTTGTAGTAGCAGCAATCAATATTGGTAGTTTGTTATTTATTGAAAACTATTCCCTGTTATAGTATATCAGGAGTGTCAAACAGCAGTTGGTAAGAATATAGTACGTGACGTCGATGTATTCGAACTGTGATATTTTGATTAGAAAGATCATGGTGAAAATGTTCCATCTTGTTCAGACCCAACATTTCAATGATGCCGTACAAATGTGAGAAATGCAAAACGTGGTGATTGCCTGGATGAAGTAGAAATGGCACTCGAATCAATCTACAAGTATAAGAAAAAGAAGGGATGAAGTGTGTGTTTGGGTTGGTGAATGTAGTGGGGATAACAACTGTCCCCTATCCCCTCTACCTAACATCCCTCGTTATTCGGAATTCGTTCGTTCCTAGATGTCGAATCTGTCAGAAAAGCTTCGCTAGAACGGCGGCTGCTACCGATAACGAATTATGTACAAGTTTATGTCTACGACTAGACAGCAACCGTCTAATAGAAATATTCACAGCATGTCTTATAGTGATTGATACTACACCAGAAAGCGTGCTTTTTGTTACGCGCTGGTAGCAAAGTATAATCCAATGTCTTAAGATACATCTCATGTTGGTTATCCTAAAACGGCATGAGAATCAGAACAACAAACAGCAGTTTTAACCTTTCACACACAACAGAAAATCTTCAACAAGAACCTAACCAAGATTGCAACCGATTGCAACATATTCATCATATTCATATAATTGTAGTACATAACGTACGTACCACGTATGGCCGAGAAGATTGCTGCAGAAAAGACATACAACAACAATAGAAAAAGGAGTTACATTGCATATATCATGGTGATGGCACTATCTCTCGTTGCGGTGGTTATACTCTGGGCAACCTTCGGACGCATAGGACCAACGTTCTCATCTAATGTCATGACGCAACAACGAACAAAGCTCAGACACCACTTTGGTTTACCACCGGAACCGGTTATCACAAATCTAAAAATATTACAAATTCCTCCTTCTGAGAGAAGCTTACCCCCTACTGTCTACTACGGTAGCAGTAAATAATCCGTTAGTTACCACTTGTTATTCCATTCGTCCAGGATTTTTGATGTCCTCTAGACTGTCTTGTATGTTCTTCAACCAGTTGCCTTTTCCATCATCGTCGGGTAGAATTAAGCTTGGGATGATTGTTCTAAATCTTCTATGTTAAGTTATGTAATCTAATAGGGATATTTTCCTCGACAGTCAAACTGACATTCTTACTATAATGTTTCAATGAATATACGAAAATACCAAAGGTTGAATATACTGGCGGCTCACTTTCTTAGGAGTAGGTTATTCAGAACAGGTCATATGCCGGTAGTAGTTATGCTTATGACCATCGATGTTATATTTTTGGAGTATAATGGGCGGCGTGCTTATGGCGATTCTGTTACCGGACAAACTGTGATATCTAGGTCTGATAACAAATATAGAGCTGCCTGTTTTTTGAATTATTATTGATAAAATGTAGTAAATGTGGTAGCGAAGCTGAAGGTACTGCGGAGCACGGTGAACATTTAAAAGCACAGAAATACATGCCAGCGCACTCACAATCCGAACACACCGGGTATACAGCTTATCAGGACAAACGAATGACCGACATAGAAAAAAGGCTAGATAAATTGGAAAGAAAATAGCCATATAGCCTACCTACCCGATGTCCCGGGTCCGCCTTACGATCCCTGTCTTGGCTCTTCATTTTCATATTCTTGTCCACCTTTTTGCACATCTTT
>JASHSN010000463.1 GCA_030038695.1 Nitrososphaeraceae archaeon | reverse complement strand
TTCTATCCAATTCGCTAAGAGCTTCTTCACCTACGATCGCGGCCAATGCCCTTGCGTCCTTACCCTGTGCATATGTTGCATATAGCTGGTCTGCCAGACTCCTATGGTCTTCTCTCGTACGACCTTTCCCGATCCCTTGATTCATTAGGCGGGAAAGGCTTGTCAGAACATCAGCAGGAGGATGAACGTCTGCACGTTGCAAATCCCTGCTCAAGACGATCTGTCCTTCTGTTATATATCCAGTAAGGTCAGGTATGGGATGGGTGATGTCATCTGCAGGCATAGTCAAAATTGGAATCTGTGTAACTGAACCCTTTCTACCCTTTATTCTCCCTGCACGTTCGTAGATTGAAGCAAGATCTGTATACATATAACCTGGATATCCTCTTCTCCCTGGAACTTCTTCACGCGCTGCAGCTATCTCTCTTAGTGCTTCACAATAATTTGTCATGTCAGTCAAGATGACGAGAACATGCATCTCTCGTTCATACGCAAGGAATTCAGCTGTTGTCAAAGCAAGTCTTGGCGTAAGTACACGTTCCATTGAAGGATCCGATGAAAGGTTCAAGAAAAGAACTGTCCGGCCTAAAGCGCCACTCTCCTCAAATTGTTTCACGAAAAAGTTTGCTTCTTCGCTGGTGATCCCTATTGCAGCAAATACCACAGAAAAGCTTTCAGCAGCGCCTAGGACCTTTGCTTGTCTAGCAATCTGTGATGCGAGCATATTATGAGGCAAACCGGCACCAGAAAAAATCGGCAGTTTTTGACCTCTCACAAGTGTGTTCATTCCATCGATATTTGACATCCCTGTCTGAATAAATTCAGAGGGCTGTTCTCTAGAGTAAGGATTGATACCAGATCCAACCAAATCGAACCTTTGCTTTGATACAATTTTAGGACCATTATCCCTAGGATTCCCCAATCCATCAAACACTCTACCCAACATCTCATCTGAGACCGAAAGTGTTGCTGTTTGTCCAAGAAATCTGGTCGAAGTTCCTGACGTACCGAGTCCTAAAGTTGGTCCAAATACCTGTACTATAGCTAGACCCTTCCTCGTGTCCAGTACCTGCCCCTGACGCCTCTGTCCATCTGCGAGTTTAATCTCCACCATCTCACCATATGCTGCATCGTCTACTCCTTCTACAAAGATTAAAGGCCCAGCAATTTTAGAGAGTGTTTTAAAAGCTATCGTCGACACTTATTGTGTCACCTGGATCAGCAGATCCTCAAATTCTTGTTTCATTTTAGTCCTGATCTCTTCCAATAGCTGTTCAACTTTATCCTCGGGCGTCCATTTAATTTTTGATATAAGCTTTCTTGCTTCCAGAGTACCTATACGTGAAGAGCGAACACCTTTCTTAATTGCATCTGCTTCCATCTTGCCAAATTCTAATATTACAGAGAGCAATAAAAACTGCTTCTTTATGGATGTATAAGTGTCCACTTCATCATAAGCGCTTTGTTGCAAATAGTCTTCTCTTAGCGAGCGTGCTGTATCGAGAATTCCTTTCTCAGGTTCTGGTAGAGCATCATACCCAACTAGCTGAACAATCTCTTCTAACTCCGATTCTCTTTGTAAAATTTCTAAAGCCTGCTTCCTCAAAGGAACCCATTCAGGAGATACGTTTTGGCCGTACCAGTTACTCATATCATCTGCATATAGCGAATAACTTGTAAGCCAATTGATTGAAGGAAAATGCCTACGCGAAGCCAAACTTGCGTCTAGTGCCCAGAATACTCTCGTAGCCCGAAGCGTATTTTGTGAGACCGGTTCAGAAAAATCGCCGCCTGGAGGCGAGACTGCCCCTACCAGAGTTAAAGATCCAATTCGTTCCTCAGGAGAATATACGAATGCTTTACCTCCTCTCTCGTAGAATTCAGCGAGTCTCCTTCCCAAATAAGCAGGATATCCTTCCTCTCCAGGCATTTCCTCTAGCCTTCCCGATATCTCTCTCAGTGCCTCTGCCCATCTAGAAGTGCTGTCGGCCATGAGTGCTACCCCATAACCCATATCACGGTAATACTCGCCCATCGTGATTCCTGTGTAAATGCTCGCTTCGCGTGCTGCTACTGGCATGTTAGAGGTGTTGGCGACTAGGATCGTGCGTTCCATTAGAGGACGCTTAGATTTAGGATCTTCTAACTCAGGAAAAGTAGTAAGTACTTCAGTCATCTCGTTACCTCTTTCTCCACAACCCACGTAAACTATCACATCGCTATCAGCCCATTTTGCTAGTTGTTGTTGCGTCACAGTTTTGCCACTCCCGAAAGGACCGGGAATTGCAGCAGTTCCTCCTTTCGCGACTGGGAAAAATGTGTCTAATACTCGCTGACCTGTAAGTAACGGAGACTCAGGTGGCAGCTTGCGAAGTACTGGCCTAGGCGTTCTAACAGTCCACCAGCTCGATAACCCGATATCAACTTTTGAGTGTGAAGTTTTTACTGTGGTGACGATTTCGTTTACGTTATACTTCCCTTCACTTATTTCATCTAGTTTTCCCTGGGTGCCATAGGGAATCATAATTTTATGCTTTATCAACGGTGTTTCCTGGACCTCTCCTATGATCTCGCCTTGAGAAACTTCATCCCCAGTTTTCTTCTGCGGGATAAACTGCCATTTCTTTTCCTGGTCCAACGCAGGAATTATCTTTCCTCTACCTATGAAGTCCCCACTTTCCTCTCTTAATACATTTAGCGGTCTTTGAATGCCATCGTAAATCGAAGTCAACAGGCCTGGACCAAGTTGGATAGAAAGAGGCCTCTTTGTATTGACGATTTTTTCTCCAGGTCGTAAACCCGTGGTATCTTCGTACACCTGAACTGTCGCATTGTTGCCCTCAAGGCGGATGATCTCTCCTACAAGCCCTAATTCCCCGATTCTTACCACATCGTACATTTGGGCCCCTTCAACGCCTGTAGCAACTACCACTGGTCCTGAAATACGTGAAACTACAGCTTCTATCATCCTCATTCAACCCATCTGAATACTGATTCCTAGCACTCGCCTCGCCAGAGATGATATCGACTCTTCCTCAACATTCCCCTGAAATGCAGGCAAGAATAGCACAAGAGGTTCTATTGAGGCCTCAACACTCTCTCGTAATCCCTCAGAAAGGGCATTGCGAACCGAGTCGCTAGCAATAATCAAGGCGAATTCTTTGGAAGACATCAATCGTTGCAAAGTTTTGGTCACCTCAATGTAATCCGTGCTCATAGTAAAGGTGTCATCTATCCCGAGCAGCCGATAACCCATAACCAGCTCACGCTCCCCCAATACTGCGATCTTACGGCCTGATTCCTTTTTCGAAGTTTGTTCACTCATTTATTATCATCATGGATGCTATCCGATCACT
>JASHSN010000462.1 GCA_030038695.1 Nitrososphaeraceae archaeon | reverse complement strand
GAGTTCACACTAGATCTAGTTAAGTTTGCTTACCAGAAACAATGCTAATAAAGATGATGAAAAGCGTAAACAAGTGGAACGCTTTTACTTTTTCTTGAAAGCGTTAATGGATGAATTATTTGAATATGCGCCGAAGTCAGGACACGTCAAGATGCCTTTCAATGCATCCTTTGGATTGATTCATGACCAGCGGGATTCTATACTGCTAACAGGAATAGATGAAAAAACGGGCAAAAAGATGTATCTTTATAATGTACGATTAATTGGACAGATGTTTGAGGATAAAAGAAAACAAATGATTGCTGATAAGACTGTGAATACATTATTTACTTGGATCGCAGAGGTCTGCTTCTTGTACGTAAGACCATTTGTTTACGATTATGTTGCAAACACCCAACATAGGGGAAAGGGAGCTGCAGACAGAACTACTAGACAGATTGTGAGGGGTTTTCTAAACAAACTTGTTAATGATCCTGAACTAAAGTATGTCTTGGACTCGATTAAAAGATAAATAAATAGAAATAACACAGAGGCTTTATTGATCCTTGAAGGTTCTCTGTTTATTCGTAAGTCAATTCATTTAAAATGTTCAGTCCTGTTCGAAGGGCATTGCTTGAATGTTCTATAACCATTATGCAATCTCATTTTATTCCTAGAGACGTGATGAAATGAAATAAAATTCGTATACTTTACAATGGCATTAGTATCTTGTAAATTTCGTTCGACGTCGTGATTAAGACATCTAAAATCATTCATAGATCTTTTAAAAATTCCTCTTGAGTAGTTTGTGCCTGGGCTATAATCGATTTTATAACACCTAGTTTGATACTATTATGTCTTGGCACGGTTACACGCCTACCGTTTGGATGGTTTAATTGAAAATGGGTGTTGCTTATCCTATCAATGACGAATCCGTAATATTTGGTCAAAACTACTAAGACTTTATCAGAATTGTGATTTGTAATCATGTTATAGTGAAACTTCTATTACCATCTTTTTCTTTTCATGCACCTCTTCGTATATCGCTGCTAGTATCAATTGAACAGCATCAGTCATATTCAGCTCCAACTCTTCAAGTGTTTCTCCTTGGCTGATTGCACCGGGTAATTCCAAACACCTGCCACTAAACCCGCCCTCCACTTCATGCTTATATACAATGGTGTATTTGGTCATTGGCATCACATGGTATACTTTTTATAATAATGTTTGGCACTTCACGCTTTCTGGTTCGTCAGAGATGCGATACGGTCTAGACTGAACTTAATTAACCCGTCATTACAGTATCATTATCGCTAGTAACGCCAGATTCCCTAGGCTCCTAACCTATTCATTCTGTCTTCTTCTCGAATCGCAAGAATATATTGTCTTATTTGGAGTGTTCCTTTTGTCTTCCAATCGGCTCTATACAATTACATTGATGGCTGACTTCAATTGTTTGTTAGCATCGTAATAGGTGTTGTTATCTCGAAGCGAAAATTAAAGAATCGACTCAAATTGCGTGATTTGCACAGAATAATTTTCGCTAAAAATGATAGTATCTTCTTAAATTACTTGTATATTAACTTAATTTTTGTTATCTCAATGAAGCGAACAACGAAAAGTAATAGGGAGATCGATTACCATCATATACGAAATATGATAGTCGACAATACGAACATAGATGTCGACTACCGTACAGTTAATCAGTTGATTAAGCCCGCTTCAGACAATTGTCGTAGGAATCTGTCCTGATCATTCGGCTGGGCAATCTTACCATCTTTAACGATAATATCCTCTATCTGTTCTTGTTCCTTCTTAGGAAGTTTTCCTAATTTTTCTGTAGTCACCTTCGTCCCCTTCGCTAGAAATCTATCGCAGAAACAAGGTTCTTTGCTCAAGCAGATATCAAAGTCTTCAGCTGGCCACAACGGGGTTAGGTGATCGCTGAGCGGATGATTACATAGACAATAAGATTGTTTGATATTCTGGCATTCGAAGGTTCCATTTTCTAACATAATATGTTTCTGAGCTTTTAAAAATTGGTCGTCGTAGACTTCTTCCATTATTAATAAACTAGCGTTTAACTATATTTACTTGTCCAATGGCGATGTCTACATGTTTTTTAAGTAATCATCTAACATATAAAATCACGACATAACACAAATGTTAGATGCCATTGTGAAGGTGCCTCGTTACTAACGATTAGAAACGTAGACATGGCATCTGGTTCAGCGTAACCGCTTGGATTAGAGTTGCCTGCATATGATGCTCAATCTGGGGCTGTGGTTGGGTTTCAGCCAATTCCTGTTACCTTTAGGTTGTCTTTCAGTTTCTTAAGTAATAGCTTCCTGTATTGATTTAGGTTCAGATTATCATGAATGCTCAAAGATTCCTGAACAGGATAACAACCCAAGCAAGGCATTATCACTCCAAGTCTTTTATTTTACTTAGAGTATTAGTGGCCTATCATTGGAATACTATAACTAACGAGAACCTTTTTGATTTTTGACTTGATTCATGATTACCGTCTTCACTTGCTGTACAAGATTTTTCTCACTTTGAAGAATTTGCTTAATTTGGTTCAAATCGAATCTAATTAGCCCAGTCTGTGCATAAGCCTTCCGGCTACCTAAATTGTTCTCCTGCGCAGCTACATAGGTAGCTAAGAATAGGCTGTAGACTATCGCTGTTACGATTAGTTTGTTTCGCATAGTAAATGTCATGTCATCAACATCAAATAAAAGGCGAATAATAAGCATTTCTTCGTGCCCCATATTTGAGTTCAGATTGAAGTCTGTTTGAACGAAGGCATGGAGTGAACCGAGTCCTTGTCGGAGTCACCCCTATCGCGTATACGAGTTGTCTCAGTTCTTCTCCGAACACTGAAACTAACTTGTCAACCTTTTCATCTGGGTTAAAAACGTCGTTTATGAAATCAAGAGCAGATTGATTTGGATGCTTCCTCTCCTCTACTCTGTATACAGTATCCCTACCCATTGACTTGATGTATAGAGAAAATAGATGGTTCATGTGTTTTACCTGAATCTTTGGTCCTGTCCAATGGAACCAATCGCTAACCTTGATGTCCTTATTTATGTCGTATTCAGTAACTTCCCATTCCATAACATTTGGTACAATCCGTCCATGACTATCACTTAGAATGGACATGAGGGCTTGTTGTAGTTGACCAGAGAAACCCTCTGGCCATTCTGATGGCGGTTCTGGAATGGGGCTTGCGGACTAGTGAACAGTGTCATCTTTATTGCCATTTCGATTCCAGTTCTGGTCCTGAGACTATCTCTTCAATCGATGTTTCTGGTGTTACCATATAGACGCCAAAAAAAGGTTCTCTGCATTCATATCCCATTATAGCAAATATTACATATTTGTTTTTAGACAGCGGCATTGCGATAATCTCGTCTTTATACCATAAGATAGTGCCTTGGAGCCTCTTTCTAAGATATGTTTCTCCTACTGGCTTCCAATTGCCTGGCTGTGGAATTTGAAGTACAAGTCTCTTAGCAGGCATTGGCTTCTTCACTGCTTTTCTAACAGTCACGGACTCTAACATTTGTTTCGGACCAAGATGTTTTTGTTGGGCCACAAGATTCGCTCGTGGCGTCACACCAAGACGGATAATGTTCTTATTTGGTTATCAATATCTATTAACATCATAACATTTGCGACAGTCTTATAGCCAGATTCACTTTCAATCTCAACTATCTCAGTCTCAGATACTCCTAGTTTTTTCATTACATCATTGTGGATATATGCTACTCTAGAATCGATATCTCTTCCGATATCGTCATATGGCTTACAGACCGTAAGGTTGACACAAGGTAAAAATCGTGTATCTTTTAAAGATATACGAATAACTCTCTCTATCTCTCTATCTATACCCTTGAATAG
>JASHSN010000461.1 GCA_030038695.1 Nitrososphaeraceae archaeon | reverse complement strand
CAGCTTCTTGGTTATCAATTCTGACACGTCTTAGAAGTAAGATTCTTTCTCTTACATTGGCATCGGGTTCATGTCCGTAAGTATACTCCAGTTCTTTGCCCGAACAGATCAAATGATGTCAATTTGTGGTCCTAAGCTAAATACATAATGAACAATAACGGTTACTACTATACGTAATTTTGTTAGACAGTGTAGTTAAGGTATTGACTAAGGAGACAGCAAGGATCATGAAAACAGAAGAGGATAAAGTAAGAATCTTGATCTATGAAGTTTCAAAAGAGAATTGGGGAAATGCTGGAATTTTAGGCTTAGATATGAAATAAGTATTAGAGTATAATCGTTTCATAAAGACCAAGAGTGTCCATGCATAAACTAATTCTTCTTGGGCTGGATTCTGCGATAGTCTCGTTCCACCAATAATCACGCTAAGGCCTTTTGCTTGATATGGTGGAGGGAATGTCACACCATTATGCTGCAGCGTGTGTCATTTTGTACCAAGTATTGTGGAGGTGGTCGAAGCCGATGTCATCGGATCTAGACACAAAATACTTGTTACTATTCTTAAACCTTCCCAGCGATAATCCTACTATCTGGATTCAACAAACCTGCCAAATAGGTAATTTTGTTGGTTGACTTAACTCTTGAACTTAAATTTGTGGAGCTTGATTAATTCGTGATATGCTCCAAATTGTTTCGGATCGGCTCTATCAAGAATAGATTCACATTCTTGGGTTTCAATATCGAATTTTCTGATTGGTCTATAAAGCGTCGTACGCTGCACCGGGATTCTGGCAGCTTCCCTTATTATAGTTGTAAGCGATATTGCTATACTTCAAATCATTGATTATGGAGAGGTAGACTAAATCCAAACGTAGCTCCTTTACCTTCAGGATAATTATTCTTACCCCATATCTTACCACCATGAGCATCGATTATGCTTTTTGATATGAAGAGTCCGGTACCTGTTGTAGATTTCGTGGCAAATTTCGTGAATAGTCTAGGTAATATTTCAGAATCTATGCCATGGCCAGTATCGGTTATACTCACAACAATCTCGTTGGTATTGGGTACTACGGTTATACTCACAGTACCTTCATCTGTGAATTTAATAGCATTACTTAGAGTTATAGATAGCTATGATTAGTAAATCTGTGAATTATATGCCGTGATGAATCGTACATCCTTGCGTAATTATTGTTGTTCCTACAATTATAGACCCAGTGGGTGGAGCCTCTCATGTTGTTGCATTTGACTAATTATTCTTTTGTCAATCTCACTCTTTAACCAGTCCTGATAAATTCTGGTTTCACTAGCTATTGTTAATGTCTCGACCGTGTTAACTCCATCATAAGATTCTAATTTCCTTAATATTAAGTTGACCGTAGAGATGTTTGCACAACAGAAAGACGCCATAACAAGTTCCTTTTGGTAATCGATTGAATAGTTTATTGGATATTGTACTGGATCGTCAAGTGGGTGGAACAGATATTCTTGCATTTCATTGTATATTCTTTGAACTATGTTTTGATGATAAAAGGCATGAACGTCAATTAATACTACAAATTCAATGATGCCTGTTAATTGCATGGAAGATAGGTCTGTTATAATAGTAAATTGCAGAATAGAGTTTTCTATCATCTTTTCTAATCTTCTTGCCACAGTCTTTGTAGATAGTGAAGTTTCTTTAGCGATGTCCTCAACCGGCATTCTAGAATCTGACAATAACAAACATTTCATAATCTCTAGATCAGAATTATGAATTCTCATATTTACCGGCTTGTATCTTCCAAAGACACCCTTTAACTGTGCTGGTTTTAACAAGTCAGCCAGTATTCCCATCTTATCTTCTGCTCCAGCCCTAACAAAAAGTGAAAAGAAAGCAGCTGCTTCTTCCAGTTGCTTGACATAGATAAAAATATCCCCTAAAAGGCTTAACTTTTTGAATAGGTCTTGTTCATTAATCGTTTTATTGATATTCTTAATTCTTAAAACACATTCTTTCTCATATCCAAATATCACAGGATTTATAATTACTCCAAAACTTCGTATTACACCATTTGAAACCATTTTGTTAATCCTTTCCTTAATAGCATTTGACGTTATCCCGACAACAGAAGCTATATTGTTATAAGGAATTCTAGAGTCTTTAGCAAGTAGCCTTATAATCTTTAAATCAGTATTATCTAGTCTACTCTGTTGCAATATATATACTAATGGTAATTTGCGGGTAGCATATGTATATTTCGGCTATTTTTCTGATATTGCGTTATATTTTAGTTCTTTTTATCTTTTTATCTATTTTTAGTATATTTTATAATACTCCTACTCTCAACAACTGTAATTATTATAATAGCAATAATTCAGAATATTGTTGAGCTTGCCTAACAATTTTAGCTAACCTGGTTCCCGGGCATCTACAAGGACTGTGTATTGAATTATGTTTGAGCCAGTCTTCTTCGCCATAGCCTTCACACTTTCAGGTCAACATTCGGTAGTATAAGTATGGCCTACCTACTGTTTATAAGCATGTAAACTTGTTTTTGTGATAATGTATGTAACAAGAATATCGTTAAAGATTACATGCTTACTGATAGCAGCGATAGGGCTATTGGGAACTGTTTCATCATTAAATCTGATGAAGAATAGTATACCAACAACGTTTGCCCAACCTATGACTACTGCAACGAATAGTACCGCATCATCACAAGCAAGTGCAGCAGCCGGCCGCAACGAGATCTTTCATGTCGCGATCTTTCGCTTTCCGAAGGAGCACGTCAACCATGCCATGGTGACGTTTCGCGCGCTTGCTTCTGCGTCCCGGGGAGTATCAGGAAATCTCGGTTACGACATCTACCGTGGTATTGATGACGATCAGGAGTTCTATATCGTGGAGCATTGGACTTCACCGGCGGCTCTAGCCGCGCACGAACGCAGTGAGGCATTCATCCACTTCGGCGGCCTGCTGGTGAGATACGCAACGCTTCACGATACGGTGACGGCCCGCGCGTTTGACGTTGGTTAGTGATTTATAAATCGAAAATTACATATAGCAAAAACTTCAAGTATAACACTTTCTTACAGTTATCAACACCGCCAGCACTTGAATCGCCTTGTCCCGCACTACCCGCTGGATTGATTGAATAGGATATGTAGATTCATTTCTTCTTAATTTCTTTAAGATAGATTCTCATCGAATCTACGATAAGCGCAGTTACTGTCGTTTTCATATCTATAGCCAAATGTTTGAAATCATCGAGCAGTTCGGTGGGGATGATCACCGTAGTTTTGGTTTCATCTATCGTTTCATTTCTTTCCATGTAAGATATTGATACGAACAGATATATTTATTTATTTATTTATTTATGGTTTATCTGGCATATATCTGAGCGTACAGATGTTTTTATATATTAATATTATTCCGGTCATGACGTGTGGATATGCGACCGTATGACCGTATATAGGTATAGGTTTATATATTCTGTGCATACTGATATAAGATATGAAGTACAGAGACAGAAACGAAATCATTGCTCAAATATTAGAAAGTGCTAACGGCAATAGGATTAGATTGACGAAAATAATGTGTGATGTATATCTTTCCCATGCGATGACTAGGGAATACCTGACACTTCTTATGAAAAAAGATCTATTAGAATATATTGATGGAGAAAGAACATTCAAGACTACTGATAAAGGCATGAATTTCCTGCGTATTCATAATAGTGTGCAAGAATTAACTCCCCTTACTACGAAATTGCAGAGTAATGGAAGGTAGATTTCAGGAAATGACATTATTAGCAAAAAGTAAACGGAAGGGATCCAAAAAGGCGCTGCTAATGGAATTAGCGGTGGTTGCAATCATAACCACGCTAACGTAACCACGAGCTGTTTGGCATGATAGTACAGAACCACCTAACGTACAACCCAACAATCAATAGTTGCTAAATACATCATGCGGCAAGGTCAAGAAGAACAAGCAAAAATGGGGGATATGCTGCAAGTTTTTTGTATTTTGGGGATATTTTAGTCATTATGTTTCGATACTTAAAAAGGTCATTAATTCAAAATCCATTCCTAATATAGAGGCATTTGCTTCAATACTACAACGTACTGACAGTGCACACTTTCCATTTTGTCTGTCTTGATGGCACACCCTTCTAGTTCGATGTTCATAATCCAACCATGATTTTAATTGTTGAGATAGTTCTTCCATCAAAAGTATGATTCTATCAACTTTAGTTTTGGTGTATTCGTCTCACAAAAAGCTTGACAGGCTTCGAATTAAAGTCTATATCTTTAATACGAATGGATAAGTGCTTCAGTGGCACGCATCCCTGTAGATGCTAATAGTATTACTTATGTTCTTAATCGAATATTATCACATACATTTAATATTTCGATAATGTCTTCTTTTGATAAAGGTTCTTTCTGTTTTCTAACTGTTCTGTGAAGTTTTACTTTTAGTTTAAATCGACTTGAGTTAATATCGTGGTATTCAGAAAAATACTTTACTGTGATAAGACGTTGCTTTATTGCAAATGCAGAAATCTTGCGATTTTTGAGATCTGCAGCATAACTATTAAGAATACCGCGCACAGTTATATGCACCATGAGTTCTAGTATTCATAGAGCTTTAGTATTTCAAGGAGGAGGTTCCCTTGGTGCATATGAAGCAGGTGCCTACAAAGATATCAATGAGGAACTTTCGCGATACTTGAAAGTAGAAGGGAGGGGAAACGAACCAATATTTCATATCGTAGCCGGAACTTCGATAGGCGCGATAAACGCGGCTATATTGGTAAGCTATGTAAAGGAAAATAAAACATGGGAAGGATCTGGCGACAAACTTGTTGAGTTTTGGAAATATCTTTCAACACAATCATGGGTTGATACCATACCACATTTTACTAACTATTGGGATTCTTGGCGTAGATTAGATGAACGAATTGCTTCAGGGGAGTCCGCCAGAAGATATTTTAGCACTAAGGAATTTATTATGAAGGGAGTTCCTAACGTATTTGTACCCAAGACACCTTTAATAGACAATCGATTTTTTGATCCATCGAATACTTGGTATATATACGACAACAAACCATTAAAAGAAAGCTTGGAGAAGTTTGCAAAGTTCCCTATCTCTACAAGCTTCGAATCCGGTGAACCAAGACTTTTATTAGTTGCCGCTGATGTACAGGAGGGTGCTTCCGTGGTTTTTGATAGTTACGAAAAGGAAGATGGAACAAGGAAGTCAGAATACGGAAGATATGGAAGAGTAAAATCTGATGGTTTAGCCAATGTTTCTGAAGACAAAGAGGGATTTGAACATGTAATAAGATACGAAGATGGTATCAAGTCTGATTTCGTGTTAGCGAGCTGTTCGGTTCCAATAAATTATGACTACACTAGACTAAATGTGGAAACCCGCACCATGATCATGGAAGAACAGGACGACAACACGAATGTTGACGACAAGAACAATGCTTTATCTTCGGATGCTAGGAACGAAGTGCGCTTTTTCTGGGATGGTGGCCTTTTAGCTAATACACCATTAAGACAAACTGTCCTAGCTCACAAATATTATTGGCAGAGAGTCAGGAAAGTAGAAGGTGATTTACCCAGACTCAGATTCGGGATAATAAATCTTCATCCACTTAAGCAAGAATACCTTCCTTCTGACTATGACGCCGTCGTTGATAGAAAAAATGATATCATATATCATGACAGAACAGAATTTGACGAAAATGTTGCAGTTATTATATCTGATTTGATGACATTAGCACGGGCTCTACTTAAATTAGCCGAAGAAAATGGTGCAAGCAAAGAAGCAATGCGAAAGATATTGAATGAGAGGACTAAAGGTCTCTTTTTTATAACTCGCAAACAAGGAAGATATGAAGATTTACTAAAGGGTAAAATAGACGTTGATTTTGTTGCTCGTTTGGAACGAAAGAACGATAGTCATACTATTTCGAATAAGATATTTGACTTTACCAAGAATACAATCCTGCAGCTAATTCAAGATGGATACGAAGAAACTAAAGATCAGTTGAAAAAAGTTTTTGAAACTAAAGAATTGAAATAGGTAAAGCTTTTGCAATAGAGATTATCATGATTTAAAAGAGGAAGCCATGTTGTTTAGAGCTAAACCTGCTGATAGGAATGGAAACACGTGAACATACAATTTGATTCGAATTCTGTGCTTTTTAACGTAGGAAATATCCCCGACATACTTATATAATAAAAACGACATGAGACTGCACTGCGAGTGATAAACCACATATTACCGATAAATGACAGGGGACATACACTATCTTTTTGTATAGCTTCGATACTGATTTCCGCTTTTATTTTTCTCATGCTTCGACCTGCTGTAGCTGTTGCCGCGACTTTTGACAATAAGATCTCAGATTTTAATGGATCAAAACAACTCACAAGTATTCGAGTATTGTATACCTATCCTGACACGGCGATAATCGACAAACCAATGAATGTGAGCCTCGTTCTTCGATATCTGAACAATACCTATGCTATCGCGAAATGGATCAATGTTCATGACATCTCAGTTCACCTTAGGGAATCAGTTAAGGGCCCTAACATTTTTAACAGTACAATCGATGCTTCCAATGTTATGCTTACGCCTGGTGGCAAACCATACTCACGAGTATTTTATATCACTCCAACGATTCCAGGGAAGTACTTTTTGCTTCTGAATTATGATGCATCTTTAGGTCCACCTTTTAAAGGTCAAGGTTATCGTTATGACGAGAGAACAGAGATTTATCCTTCTGAAGTTTCACCAGTTAATATTGTTAAAAAATGAGCGATTTATTTTTGACACGTCTAGGCTTTTGAACGTGGAACTTTCGAGAGTATAATATATCGACAAAAAGAGAAAAAGACTTCTAATGCACTACTAAAAAGATCCAATTTTCTCTTGAACTAAGAGCTATACAATCATGTCGATTTTGTATTACGTTTTTCATAATCTGAAATCTTTTTATTCAGCAAATTATAATGTGTCTCGGTTATCTTGCCTTTCGCATATACTTCTGTTATCTCAGTTTTAATATCATTTAATATTTTTTCGTTATCTGTATCACCGATTCCCTTATTCAAAGAATCAATCTTACGTCCGAGTATTTCTTCATAAAGTATTGAAGTCTCATTTTTTAAATCTTCATATTGCTGATTACTTATATTCCCCTTTATATGTGAGTATTTTATGTTGGTGCTTAGATCCTCAAGTCTTTTAGTAATATTTTTTTCTAACTTGCTAGCACTATATAATGAATAAATCTCATTCTGATGTTGTCCAAGACTTCGCCCTTGTTTCCTTGATCTTATTGATCCAATAATAGTTGGTATAGACCATCCAACTATTGTACTGACAATAACACCATATAATGGAATCCAATATGCAGCTGGAACTGGAGGGGAAAGGGCTTTGAAATTAGCTGTAAAAGTCCCAGATTTAGTGACATACAAAGTTGCTGCTGGATCATTTGGTTTAAACCCGAAAATATCTAAAAATGAATTTAAAGGAGAATCCGAAATTGTAGAAGCGTTTATTATCTTCGTTGAATTATGACCCGAATCTTCGACCCAACTAGTAAACTCAAAACCCTTATTCGGTAAGGCTGTGCACTGTGTTCCAAGCCCAATATACAAGTACTGGTTAGTCGGGGCTTGTATACTTTTGTTACATATTATCTGACCTGAATCACTGGGATTAATATTAAATGTAGTCCCAGCAGCGACTTTATTAGTATAGCCATCGATTACTGTCACGCTTCCCCCTAGCCCTAAGTTGGCGACATAAATTGTATTCTCATTTGGATTAACTGCTATGGCTTGGGGAGTTTTTCCTACATGAATTTCTGTTTCATTCTTATTAGTATTACCATCGATTACGGAGACAGTGTCTGAATTTGAGTTGACAACATAAATTTTGTTTGTAATAGGATTAACTGCTATGGAAGTAGGATGGCCTCCTACGGGAATATTCGAGATATCCCCAAATTCATCGATTTCCGTCACATTATTCAACCCCTTTTCTGCAACATAAATTTTATTTGTAATAGGATTAACTGCTATAGCAAATGGAATATTTCCTGCACCTAAATGATACGTCTCATTCTTGTTAGTATCAGCTTCAATTACAGTGACCTCATCATTGTATTTGTGTGTCACATCTATTGTATTTGTAATAGGATTAACTGCTATAGAAGAAGGAGCTTTACCTACACGGATGTATGTCATATTCCCTGAATCGGCATCAATATCAATGACATTATCTGAGCCTGAGTTGGCAATATATATTTTGTTTGTGTCATTGTTAATGGCTAATCCATTTTTCAATCCTTGTGCTCCTTGTAACAGACGCAATCTGTAGTATGGAGCATCCACAGCATTTTCTTGATTTCCTATTGATTCTAATGTCATTGCACACACATCACAGGGTAACATGATTATTGTTATCATTACCATTATGCATGTTAATTCCATAGAAATGACGTAATGCCTTTTTATGAATTTAGTAACTAAATGATGCCACCACTGCATATATATATTTAGATGATAAAATCATATCGATATATTTTGGAAGATCGACCTCTAAAGAAACGTACAATACTATCCTCAAAGAAAAGTATCAAACTGAAATGCAGCTCGTGATACTTCCAACACTTGAGTTAAGCGGTTGTTGAGTTATTCCCATACCTTTTCGCCAATGAACAAAGCAGTTTACTCTTTTTTAACGTGTCAAAAGCCTAAATCCGATTATGTAGAACAATCTAGAGATTACTAAATCAAAATAGAAAACCTGGTAGTCTCAGACCAAGGGATACAAGATATTAGAGCTGAGTTAACTTGTATGCTGATCCATCTGCTGCCTTTATTGATATAACCTTCAAGTTGGAAATACAGCAGTTGCGAACGCAGTACATACATAGTTATAATCATGCTCATCCGTTGTATGTATCAAATCAAGCAGTTATATACCTCATAGACATACGGTAAAAAGAACAATGAATCGAACAATCAATTTGTTGCTATTCTTGATAGTGGCTTCATTTATTTTCCCTGCTGCAGCAATTAACTTCGCTCATGCTGCGAGCACCACAGTAATAACCAATCAGCCAAATGCAAAAACATTCAAATGCATAGATCCAACAGGTAGGAAATTACTCTGTATACTTGTTGTAACAACAGTCAAGCCGCCAAAGAATACTCTCACTTGTAAAGATCCTGACAACCACAAATTCAAATGCACTTACATAATTATCAGTAAAAAAGACACCAACAAAGTCTTTCACAAGATTGTATTTTTATATGTGTATGTAACTCCAAAACACAAGAAGTTACTTTATGAGAACAAAAGTAAGGTTGTATTCTTATTTGTAACCAAGATAGTTGTCAAGGTAATCCACGAACAAGAATCTAATGGTAAAGTCAGGGTCGTAGTAATTAGAGAAGAAGACGATAATTATAGACCGACTGTGGTTGTAATCAACTGCTTCGCTCCATGCTATCAACAGGAATACTCTAGAGCTTTATTTCATAACACAGTGATCAATGCTCCTGTATTCATCACGAATCTTAATCAATTCACGAGCATAATCAACAATGTCAACACAATCAATACTGCAAACATAATCAACAATAACATAATCAACAACGCATATGTCAACAATGTTAACACCAATAACATGAACATATTCAATCCACCTCCACCACCTGCATACAGTCCTAACACGCTGTTCTCCCTGCCTCCAGACACACCGATATACGAAGGTGGTACGACAAACCCGAGTGCTCCGCCAAACATGACAGCAGCAACTCCAACCACCAATGCAACAATTCCATCTAACATGACAGCAGCAACTCCAACCACCAATGCAACAATTCCATCTAACATGACAGCAGCAACTCCAACCACCAATGCAACAATTCCATCTAACATGACAGCAGCAACTCCAACCACCAATGCAACACAGTTCCCTCCACCATCGCAGAATAATACCACATCAACTCAAAGCAATAATACAATCACGCCTCCTCCTCCACCATCTGCAAGTAATGGGCCTAGCACATCGCAGAATAATACCACATCAACTCAAAGCAATAATACAATCACGCCTCCTCCTCCACCATCTGCAAGTAATGGGCCTAGCACATCGCAGAATAATACCACATCAACTCAAAGCACGCCTTCAAATCCACAAACACCAACTCAAGGATGTGGTCAAGGAACTGACAATAGCACATGTCAATTAAATCCAAATTCGACACCAACACCCCAACAAAATACTACAGCCATTTCTCCTCCAATAGACTGCAATGCTAATCCTAACGACCCATCATGTCTACAACAAAATATCAACAATCCAAATCAAACACAACAGAAACAACCTCAACAACAAACACAGACGTGTCCTGATGGTTCAGTAATCGACGCTAGCGCAATATGTCCTTCTACGAGCAACAATGGCAATACTAATAACAACAATAACAACTCAAGTCCCTACAACGGTAACGGTAACAACAATAGTAGCGAATCTAGTTCGACACGTGGTTCGTCAAACTAACCATCTCCATTAGCCTAATTGCGTGTACAATCAGAGTTAGATTCAATTGCAGCAGAAGGGATAATATGTCCGGCTTGTCATGACGGGACTAGATCGCTCCATTGGTCAAACGAGCATCACAACGGATTTTCACCTGTCTTACATATCCTCAAGCGTGACAAACTCAACAGACTGGCGTGAAGTTCGTGAAATATGGTTCTAATGATTTCATAAATTATTATGCTAGGAATAGTTCAAATATCCATCATAATAATGTTATCAGACTAAGACATAATATACAAATCAAAGGACCTCCTCCTATCGCGAAATTATTAACACACAATAGTAATTCTGCGACCGAATGTCGAAAGATATGGTGGATTATTTTCAGAGAAAATGAGAGATTTTTAGTGGGCAGTACCAAAGACATTGCACTATCGCAAAATGTTAGCAGATCTAGGAATAGACAGATATGGTGTCGCTACAGGATCACAAAGACAGTACCGATACTTGCGATATCTCGAAGACCGTCTAGGAGTATCACAAATGAAGAAATATCAGCTGTCATAGGATACAGAGAATATCTCTGTAGTGCAGTAGTGTTAGTGTCTTGAGAATAGCCTGTTAAGACTGCACAAATCAATGGACCATATCAAGTACTGAGGGTACTCATGAAAACGAAGTTAACTATCACAGCAATATTCCTGGTATTGATGACAACGTTCGCGGTGGCAGCGACAGCGACCATATTTGAAACAGGAATCTCACAGCAGAAAGGATACGCTCAAAGGATCTGCCCAGGATGATACTACTGGAATAGAGATGTACACACTTGTGTACCTGATTACTGGAGATATTAGTGGTAGTAATCACCAAAATGACGCATTCCCTGTAGAATCCACGATCTCTTGACGTGATAATAAGAACTTCGAATCGTATGATCATTGTATCACTATTACTTAACATATAGTACAGATGTTGTTCGATTTTGCCAGCATATACGCTTGTTTAGTGAGGCAGATCCATTTGATTCGCCTACTAACATAGTAAACATTTTCAAAGGCGTTACAGGACCGCGGATGTCTAGAAAGTTTCCAAATATAGAATCTAAATTATGGCGTGGTGTAATGCGGTCGCCTTCTTACTATGTTGGAACTGCTGGTCATGTCTCTGCCGAGACGATTGAAAGGTATATCAGAGAAAAGCAGACAGAGTGGAAACGTGGGTTCATCTACCAGTTAAAACCGGTAGACTTCCCACGCGAAATTCTATAAAAGAATCATATTAAACCTGATAGTAGCATCTACCTGGAGAGGAATCGATCTTGAACTTTTCCATTGACAAAATCACGCTTTTCGCAATCGCAATTCCAATGGTGGCCCTACTGCTTGTTGGTTATATTTCATACGAAAATACAATACAATTTATTCAAAGGGACTCCTTTGCCGACAGACTTGATTTAATAAATCAGAGATTAGAACATCTATTTTCTACTATAACTGGTGCTGAATCAGGTCAGCGTGGCTTCATAATAACTAATAGACCAGACTACTTAGAACCATATAATTCAGCCGTAAGAGGCATTGACAAACAACTTGAAAATCTGAATATGTTGTTAAATAGCAAGCCACTCAATCAACAAATATCATTAAATGAAACAAATGTCCTTAAAGGTCTGATTGAAGCAAAGATGGCTGAGCTCAATCAAACAATAACGTTGCGCCAATCACACGGTCTCAATGCCGTGTTACCAATGATCCTAAGCAATAAAGGAAAGATTCTTATGGATAAGATCCGGACAGTTACTGCAGATATTCAGAGCGGACTGAGATACGCGTTATCAAATACAACTATTAAAACTCAAGATTATGCCCAAGCCATGACTCGTATCATTGTTATTACTACTCTTGCTGCTGCCGGTATTACCGGTGTTTCGGTATTTGCAATTGATCGTGGTATCTACAAGCGTCACTTAGTCGTTCAAAGATCGTTAGAAACGGAAGTTAAAAAAAGAACAGAAGAGTTGCAGACTGCAAACAATCAGCTGCTCATAGCGAATGAACAGTTAAAGCTTCACGATAGGATGCAACAAGAATTTATCAATGTAGCGGCTCATGAACTAAGAACACCTGCACAATCTATTCTCGGTTATGCAGAATTGGCAATGCTCGATCCTCCCTCTGAAATTAAATTATTTATTGACGCTATTTATAGAAATGCCTTTCGAATTCAAAAGTTAACAAAAGACATACTAGATGTCACAAGAATTGAAAGTCATAGATTAACACTAAATAAGATAAATTTTGATTTAAAACAAATAATACTAGATGTTATAGAAGACGGAAAACTCAAGCTTGTATCAGAAGGGCATAAAAAAGTAAAATTAGAGTTTGAAAATGAAATGAAAGCGGGAGAGGGTGTAGGTCATAGTGATGATATTTTTGTCCGAGCTGATAAAGATAGAATAATGCAAGTGATCTCTAACCTATTAGATAATGCTCTCAAGTTTACGTCCGAGGGTGTTATATCAATTGACGTTGCAAGAAGGAAGGGAGAGGAAGAAATGGCGGTGGTTAGTATTCAGGATACTGGTTCAGGTATCGATCCAGAAATATTTCCAAGATTATTTACGAAATTTTCTAGCAAGTCCTTTAGTGGAACTGGTTTAGGGTTGTATATTTCTAAGAACATTATAGAAGCTCATGGCGGTAAAATATGGGCCCAAAATAAAGACCTGGGAAAAGGTGGTGCTACCTTTTCCTTTAGTTTACCTCTAGCCATTTGACGCCGGCAAGTACTGCATTCCCTCAGGATTAGGTAGACTATAATCCTTCTCAAACGGCTCGTGTAACGACCTGACTGGTTTACTCAGACTATCCTGCCGATCAGTGCGTAACGACTTAAGTAATAGTTTCTCTTTCATTTCGTACGATGGTCGCTGCTCTTTTGATTGGCAATTAGCAAATTCGTTCATCGCCTGTTTAAGGTTTCAATTCTCATCATTTTTATGATATTATGCTATTGCTTTTCTTATTGAGCGCAGTACTTGCATCTGTAGAACAAGGCGTTATGTGTTTCCAACAGAACATCTATCACACTTCAACCTCATCTTTACCACAATTTAACCCTCTTTGTCCAAGACTAGTATTTCATTCAACACCCAGTTCAGTGTCTCTATCTTAGGCATTAGTCTATCAGTATTTTCTCTCTCATGTGTGTTATCCATTTCCTGTTCTATTTGTTCGATTTTGTGTTTGATTCTTTCTTCAACCTCTGCTAAATAATCCATTGATCGAAATTCTGTATCTTTTGATATATCTATTGGAGGATGTCAGGGAGAGGGAGTGATATTGCATATTGAGATGCGTTGCAGACACTCCACGCACACCTAATTCCGGATTAAGGATTAAAGATTTTTGTGTTAAGCTAAATTTATCGGTGTTCACTGCTTGTAGCTCTTCCTTACTCTTGTTGTTGTAGTATGTGTTGTGCAGCTACTCTATAGCCCGAGCAAAAGTTGGTTACTTGTGAAGGATTAGCTATGGCAAACGAATTAAGAGTTGGCGCACTACAACTCATTTGTGTATTTGAGAAGGCCGTTAGAGTAACCAATACTATAACAAGCCGTTTATAATAATGAAATATGATAGACATAAAATTGGTTAAATGAGATTTCTATATTAATAAGATTCTGTATGTTTTGCCCACATGATTTTAAGTTTATCGGTAGAGGATTTAGCATCGTTACTATTCGTAAAAACTTCTAAAGTTATTGTTCTATCATATTCGATATTCTTTAATGCTCTAACTGTTTTTTCGTGATCTATCAAGCCTTCACCTATTGGAAGATGCTCATCTTTTCTTCCGTGATTATCGTGCCAATGTATATGAATTATTTTATCTCTAAATGTATTTATGTAATCTAGTACCGACTTCATTCCGCCGGAAGTAAAAGCATGAGGAATATCTAAATGAACAAGTAAAGAAGGAACATTATCAATAATATATTTGAATTCTAGCATATTGTGTATCCCATTTGAATACGGTACATTTTCTAACATCATATGTACCTTACACTTTTCAGCATATCTTCCGATTTCTCTGAGACTTTTTACCATATTATCTAAAAGGATCTTTCTCTTTTCCCCATAAAACATACCATTGAGATTCGAATGAAAATTTATGAGATCTATCCCTACCTTTTTTACTGTCCTAATTTCTCTCAT
>JASHSN010000460.1 GCA_030038695.1 Nitrososphaeraceae archaeon | reverse complement strand
TGTTAATTTCTTCTGCTACTCTCTGTCTCTTTGCTTCAGTGGGCCAACAGTTACTGCTAATCCTTGTAAAGGTACTTTCTTCCCTTCTTTACTCATATCGCATGAGTCAACTACCACGGTCTCTACAGGTCGATGGAGGACGGGAATTGCCAAAAAAACGTTGACGGCTTTCGCAATCAACTATGCAAGAATAAATTTTCCCCCCTACTCCTGTATTATCTGGTCTCACGTTGGCTCAACAACCCCCCGGCTGAACCAGTGGTAGGAACCTTAAGAATAGTAGTTATTAATAGAGCGGATCACTGCGCATTGGTTCCTTATCACTTCCCTCCAGGATATACCTGCCTAGGAGGCTACAATATGATCACAGGTGCGACATTTGACAATAGATTACATAAGACATTCCCTGCGGATTTAGAGCGTTATCTTGTTGCATCTTTGTATCTACTCCATCATTCGTATATTGTAATTTGCTACTTCCCATGCCAGACTCTCAGTCAGTGCTGTCACGCCAAATTTACTTGGACAATATGCGGATATATTCGGAAATGCGGTTTTTCCAGCTCCTGAGCTCACATTGATAATTACGCCAGATCTTTTGCCTATCATTATTGGACGAGTCGCCCGTGTGCACAGAAAGGTACCTTTGAGATTAATATCTATTGTTCGTCTTCTGATGTATCAACTAATTTTTTGACATAGACGATTCCAGCATTAACTACGGAACCATATGAATAACGTGGTCGAGATGCGCCCTATCTGAGTTATAACACTGCTCCAAAGCACTTGGTTCGGGGCGCATGACGATGATAGATTGAACGCAGAGCGTTATCGAGGATGTTAAGTAAGAATTATCTTACAGAAAATTCTAGCAAAGTTATCCATCGAATCATTAATAAAGCAAGTTATTACCAATCGATTACCTGTGTATTAGCTAAGTATTATATGTAGCTATCTAACTGTAATCACTCGTAGTCTTGCATAATTTGTCCTACAATGTGCCACAAATTATCTATTTTGGTTTGATGTATCTACATCTATCATGATTTATAACCCCAGCTAAACAGTCTTTTTGTTACTGTTTATGGGCCCCGACTTTTTATGGTAAAGTCGTATTGGCGCTTCATTTGGTCCGCCTTGATCCGTCCATTCACGAGGAAATTCAATAACTGATTTTGGAATGTCTTTCCCATTTTTTCCAACTCGTCGAATAGGATAATCTTCATGTGCCGTTCATGTTCCAATACATATAGAATCCGGCTTGTCGCATTGGTACAATCGAAGAAAACAGCTCCCTTCTGCTCGGCAAGTTCTAGTAAGAATAAGGTCTTGGACGATGCAGGTTCACCCCATAGAAGTATGTTAACGGATTCTTCTGAATCTAGAGCCCGCCTGATGATATTTTTAACATGATCATGTCCTACAATAGGCAATTCTGACATTCAGGCAATTCTGACATTCTGACACATACCCATTCTGATGTCAATATTGGGGCGATTAAGTTTATCTCTGGGACTCTTATCGAGAATCATTTCGGTGAGATCGCAAAACCGTACTATGACGGATTCTATAATGAACCATATCACTAGCGATTTCGCGCACAAAATCCTGTAACAAAACAGGACGTCAGACTTGTCAGAGTATACATAGTACTATATCCGGCGCTAATTTTTATTTCTAGTCCTGCCATTTTCTATCATCAGAATTTTTACACTGAATGTACTAGGCCAAGAAGACTATTGCAGAGTACTATAGAACTAAACGTTGCCCGAGCAGAATTTATAGTTGTGTCCACAAAAGTGATAATGAGTAAAAATCGATAACGTAACACGAGTGACCACTAAAATCAAAACAGTTTTAGAGTTTTCCCTGAGAGGATCATTCAATTGGTTTATAGGAGTATAGTCTAACATATCAATGTTTAAGAATATCTTTTGTATCTGAATTCTATATACAAGCTCTTGTCATCATAGCTCCTGTCTCTACTACCAAGTGTACATTGGCATGACGGTATGAAAATCTTCTATAGGCCTTGAAGGACAGCTAGGATACTAGTGCAGAGAAGAATTTTCATAGATGTTCACTATATCTCAAAGTAAGCAATACACCACAACTTTTACACATGGACAGTAAAATCAATCAATGAATCAAAGTGAATGAGGATTTCCAATAGGCTCTTAACTACGTCTACCTTTGGGGATCATTTAGATGAATATAACCCCTATTTTCGAGTTCACTCTTTCTTCCTGTTCCTCTGTCAACAAGAAGTACCTTTCCCGATCCCATTTCTACCTTACCAATTATTAGGAATCTTAGATTCAAACGTCGGGCTGTAGACTCTGCATCCTTCAGCCTCACGCTAGGAATCGTCGCTACAATTTCATATTCCTCTCCACCGTAAAAAACCAAGCTTTTATAATCCAAACGATTGGTTCTAGCAAAATCACGTACACCTTTTGCTGAAGGAATATAATCGATGACAATGTTAACTTTGCTTTGTCTCGCTAGCTCATGTAGGGAAATGCTTAAACCGTCACTTGAATCTATTGATGACGAAAAGAATTTTGCAAGAGATAGACCAAATTTTTGTGCAGGTTTTGGTTTCATCACAGATGAAATTGCATTACGCTTGATTTGGCCGTACCCTATTGCCCTGCTCATGAGAATTTTCAGACCAGAAGAGGCATAACCAAATTCTCCGGAAACCACCACTATGTCACCAGGTTTTGCACCGTTTCTGCTTGGAAGTTCTGATGCTACATGGTCTGAAAATCCTAGCATGCTGCAGTCTATTATTAGCTCGTTCGATTCGTTAGTATCACCGCCCACTATCATGACTCCAAATTCTTTTGATGCAATTTGAAACCCCTTCGCTAGCTCCACAATGTCAGTTTTAGAATATCTTTTTGGAATCCCTACAGAAATTAACGAGACTCTGGGTTTGATTCCTTTTGCTGAGAGATCGCTGACGCAAGCAGAAACACTCTTTCGAGAAATTTGCCACGGTCTCATTCCTGGAGGTACGTCAGTACTTTCAACTAGCATGTCGCATTTGAGAATGATGCTTTTCATTGCTTTCATGTGGGGCGAGCGCGACAAAATTGACACGTCATCATACTTTTGTTTATTAGCACCACTTGGAGCTAGTTTAGAAACAATAATATCAATAATTTGCCTTTCATTTAACATGTTCGTAGACTGATTCTACCTTTCCGACCATCTTTTTGAATAAAGTTCGTGCGTCGTTAGCTTTTGATTCAACCGAAATTCTAATCACATCTTCAGTGTTTGATGCTCTAACAAGGACCCACGAATCTTCATCTAATATTGCTTTGACGCCATCGATCGTTAGGATCTCAGATGATTCAGATTCGAACGGTTCAAGTAATTTATCGAGTAATTTCAGGCCCGTGGCTGGATTGACAGGAATTTTTGATCTGATCTGAATATATTCAGAAGCCAATCCAAGGCACTCCTTTATTGCTGTGCGATCCAACGAAGAAATGGTGACGGCTGCGAGTAGTCCATCTCTACACATATTGAATTTAGGTAGAATAAATCCGGCACTGCTCCCTTCCCCTCCTACATCCGCATCAACCTCTAGCAATCTCTTGACAACATTTGCCTCACCGACTTTAGAATATTCAACAGAACCATTATGCAGCCTAATTAATTTCTCTACAGAAACGCTGGTATCTATACTAGTTACGAATCTTTTCATTCCCATCTTGAGAGCACTGGCAACGCAAAGTAATAAGGTTGAATCGGGATTCATTTTCTCACCTTGATTATTTACCACTACAAGTCTATCACCGTCTAAATCAAACGCAAATCCGAAGTCTAGTTCATTTTCCGATACCAAAGTACGTAATTCATTTAAAGGATCAACAGTAGGATCAGGACCTCTTGAAGATATTCCAAGCACATCGTTAATACAATAGAATCTGGTTCCTAGCCTTTTGAAAAGCTTTGGCACATAATCGCATGTCGCGCCTCCGCTGAGGTCAAATCCTATCGGCACCGCTTTGTTTCTTTCCTGATGGACTACCAAATCACAAATTTCGTTGATATAGTCAGGCGCTATACAATACGACCTGCCAAATTCGTTTGGTGCAGATATTGCGCCTTTGAGCATTACATCTAATTCATCTTCGTAAATCCCCCTTCCTTCAATAACAAATTTTAGTCCATTCCAATCCAGCGGGTTATGGGAAGCAGTTACGACGATTCCAGCACCATATTTCTGTGCCTCCTTGAAAACGACAGGAGTAGGTGCTACTCGCAGATCGTAAACGTCAATTCCTTGTTCCATTAAACTCGCCGAAACAACTTGCTGTACAATCCTTCCCGAATGCCTTGAATCTCTTGCTAATACACATTTAGTGCGTGGTTTAACTAAGCAAGAGGCGAACAATCTACTGAATTTGATAATTTCATGTAAATTTAGGTCACTACCATAAATGCCCCTAACCCCAGAGACTGAGATCTTCATAATGGAGACTAACAAAACGATGGTGATATTTAGTTTAACTAAATCGTGTCTTATACAAAGATATGAAGGATTAAATAGTGAATGTTCAACTGCTGTTATTTGTTTGCCCTAGTAGCTCAGCCTGGCAGAGCGAAGGTTTCGTAAACCTTAGGTCGTGGGTCCAAATCCCGCCTAGGGCTAATATCGGCAGTCAGACGTAATTGTTTTGAACGGCCCCGTACCAATCGTTTATGTACAAGTGGCTAATCTACCCCTGAGCTGAAAACGAAAAATCCAAACTTCACCTTAACTTTTATTTTTGAATACATGTCAATACGCGATTTTCTGGTTGGGCAAGACTAAAAGTCCTCTAACTCTAAGAGTATAAGTACTGATGCCTTCCATACTTTAATGCCTTCGTGAAACTCCAGGATCGCTAGTCCATTCGCCTCGTTTTGCACATTGCACAACTACTATACCCTGCTGCTGTTAATAATCGAATTTGCATATTTACCTTGTCGGAACGAATTGATATTTTACATAATAGGCCATGACGTGTAATGGATGTGAGGATTGGAAATGGATATCTTCTTCATGCAGCGATATTCGAAATAAAGTTTTAACGATTGATATTTCATGGAATGTGCGAGATAACCCCAGAATTGTTAGGCGAGGTTTCGTTTTTTTATCATGGCGTTCTCCGATCACAACTTAATCCGTTCCTGAATCCGGTTCGTGAAGGAACGGTAAAAATAGACCGGTGTTTTCTAGATATATTTGGAGGCCACCAAAGATATGAGTACCAACGCAGATTGTAAATGTGGACACAAATTCGTTGAGCATCGTCAGCTAAAAATCGTTAACTACTGTATTGGCGATGACTTCCTTTGTAAGTGCGAAAAATATGATTTGGAGAAGGTAAAAAGTGAATCAAACTCTTGATTGATCACAGGAGAAGTTATGCAAGCTACGCCTCGATGAAGCGCTTAGGGATACGAATATTCTCCTAGTGTTTTACCATATGCACATATTTTTATGACCTCAGAAACCGCTTTATTCTACATGATGGATTTCTACTTCCAAAAAAGGAAGTATTACTGGTACGCGATCCTCGCGATTCCATTCTTCGCTATCCAATCGGTTGTGCTACTTAGCTGCCTAAGCGGCACCTAAACAAATCTAAATGGACCGGATGTTACTCAGAGAAAATGTATCACGTTACGGTTTCTTTATTAAATGATTTGAGAAAAGATACATTCGTGAGAGATTTAGACAATAGTCGATTTTTGGTCGTAAAGAGTGGGCAATTTGACGTTGAAAGGCATTCCCTTGGAGTATAAATGATGTCCGACAAAGATTTCCGGGCATCATTTGCAGTAGATGGGGGAACAACCAAACGAATTGGGCAGGGAAATTGTCGAAAAAAAGACTCCCCTACACCCAGTTTTTACATCCAGGAAATTCCCAATGGCAGGCTTTACTTTCAGCGGCATAGAATTAGATACATCGGACAGAGCGCATCTGGCTTTTGTCGGCTGCAAAGGAATTAATGGATGGCCCTTACGAATGGTTCAATGACGTCTATCCCATAATCCCTAACAAGATATGAGGATTTCTTTTCGTATGTGGCCATTTCAATAGGAGTAAGGAATTCGAACGTTGACACACCCGTGTTCCAAAACCTCGCATTAACATTTGATTTCGATATATCGCATAATTCGAAGCGTAATCAGCACAAGGGTGGAGCTCGTGCCCGGGTGATGCATTGAAAAGATTGCTTGAATTAGCTTGCCTAGATCACATGAAATAACGCATATTTCAAACGCAGCCTATTGTGACGAGCACATTATGTTATTAAGCTCTGTTGCACAATTCACTTATTACTTCGTACTCTATCTATCCGTCTACATCTTCATAGCAACAAACATGTTATACAATGATGCTTTCATGACCAACTCCTTAGTCATGTTATGAAATTTTCTAGCATTTACATACTCACCAAACATTCTCTTGATACTAGAGAATACCGTTTCTGCCATCCACCTTTGTCCA
>JASHSN010000459.1 GCA_030038695.1 Nitrososphaeraceae archaeon | reverse complement strand
TCAATTAATCAGCGTCCTCAGTATTGTCAGTATCAGGAGCATTTTCTAAGTGGTTCAGGAACGACTTCACTTTTATCCGCTCCTCTTCAGTAAGAGGCCGACGCAATCTCTCCCAATAAGGTTCTTTCCAACCAGGCGATAATCTGTCCAAAGTATCATACATTTCTTCGCATTTCCTCATTTTTATGCTGCCACTTGATATGGTCTTCAACCTTCCCAAGCACTTCTTTCACTCTCTCATCATAGGATTTGAAATATTGTTGTATCTTATCCATTCGTTCCTTTAACTCTAGAATCTCATTATCTTGCCTCTCCCTCTCTTCCATGCCCTTCTGATAAGCCTCACGACATTGCGAAATTACAAAGATATAGCAGGGAGCTAAAAGGTATAGTTGGCTTGTTGTATCCGTTACTATCTTAATGCGATGAATGCAGTATCAATAGTGTTGTTCTCTGAGATGGCTACTTCCTCAGTTTTAAATGACTCTTAGAGCTGCGCCCTATCTGCAGTCCTCTCTTGTTATCTTCATCACAGACGTGTTCGATGTGATTTGTGATAGTTTCTCTGTCCAGCTCTTCGTCAGCATATCCAATGTTCTTCGAAATCTTCCTCAAGTATAGAAAGCAGTTGAGCGAGTCACAAGGAGTTGACACCCAATATTGCTCCGCGCACACACAGTTTTATAATCATAAGTTAAGTATAGCATTTTTTGTCAACATAGAATTTATCTTTCCTGCTTGTGCATCTTACCCACGGAAAAGGTATTTCTTATTATTTTACTAATGATATTTTTTCCAATATTTGATTAGTCTTTGATTCACCCTGTTTGATTGAATTTCTTATAGTTTCTAACGAGAAATCAGTATCCTCATAGTAGTATGGGAATTGCTCATCTCTGGTAATGTGAATTATGTTCTTTATTTCTGCACCGCGTTCACGTTTCATTTTCGTGTAAGTATAACGAATCCTTTCGAGTTGCTTTTTATCTATCTTAGCAGGATCAATATTTTTGTCGATTATCTGATAAAGCTCCTCTATATATTTCAAATATCTTGTAACTACTTTAGCCATCCTTATTTGTCTTTGAGTTTTATTGCAAAACATGATATCTCTAGCTCTATGATAGACTCCACTTAAATTGTCTGGTAGCTTTTCAATATTCATAGGATAGTTTTCAACAAAGAAGAGATTTTTGTCGATCACAGGTGAGGCATCTATAACTTCGCTAAAAGGCGTGTTACTTAGCAGAGCACCATCCCAGGCATATACACCTTCATCTATCTCAACCCAAGGAAAATTATCTGACGGATAGGCAGAAGTTGCAAGTATGTGCCTAGGAGTTATTTTCTGCTTAGAACTATCAAAAGTTAAGGGTTGCGCCGTTAAGATGTTGACTGCATTCATTATTAAACGTGCGTTGGGATGACCATCAGGTTGAAGTTTATTAAAATCAATATATTTTTCTAAAGTTTTGACTAAATGAGAGTGATCATATATGTACGTCCATTTTGATGGATCAAAGTATTGAGGATCTTTTAACATGTAGTCAACTCTCCACCTGGGAACGAAGAACTTGTCATTGCCATAGAGTATAGAGCTGGTTGTACTCCATAGTGCATTTACTTCATCTGTGGTTGGTAAAAGAGTCTCCGCTGCTCTAGAAAGGCGGGATCTGGATTTATAGTATAACTCCTCTATTACCGGATTATACAAATTTACGGAATTCTCTCCAAGCTCTAGCCAAAACTCTTCTAGCGTACGTTCTGGATGCTCTTTATCTATACTGCCAGCTATTACAGCAGCGTTTATGCCGCCAATTGAAGTACCAGCTACGATATCTAATTTTATATTCTTCTTTGCAAGTGCTTTGAAAACTCCGCATCCAAAGGCACCCAAAGAGCCACCGCCTTGAAGTACCAGAACATTTTCAACTTTATCAGAGGACATGACAATGGCTCCTGATTAGTTTTCCAACTCTACCCAAAGTTGAGTCTTTTCATACAGCATGGGCGCGCATAGTTATCGATACATATGATATTATTGTGTTGGCTACGTTTGTCATACTACTCCACGTGGTGTTCGTGCACAAGCTTGTCATAGAACCTAATTGATTTGATATTGACAAATTCTAGCATACCATACCTTGACAACTCTCTTCCAAATCCACTCTTCTTCACTCCACCAAAAGGCACTCTTGGATCAGAAATTACGACATTATTTACTGTTACTATACCTGATCGAATCATTCTTGACAATTTCTCTGCCTCGTCAAGGTCTTCAGTCCATATGCTTGCTCCAAGGCCATACTGAGAATCGTTTGCAAGTCTCACAGCATCTGCCTCGTCATCAGCAACAATTATTGGTGCAGCTGGGCCGAAGACCTCTTCTTGGGCTACGCGCATATTTGGAGAAACATTCTTCAGAATTGTAGGTTTATAAAAATATCCTTTACTTCCCATCTGTTCACCTCCTGTCAATATTTCGGCACCCTCTTTAACCGAATCTTTAACCTGAGAATCTATAGTCTTTAATCCTGAGGCGTTTACAATAGGTCCTAAATCTGTGTCCTCTGATCGAGGATCGCCCACCTTAAGTTTTTCAGTTTTTTGAACAAACTTTTCAATGAATTCGTTTGCAATAGCCTTTACTACGACAAATCGTTTTGAAGCTATGCAACTCTGACCATTATTAACGAATCTACCTTTCACAGCCCCGCTAGATGCTTTTTCAATGTCAGCATCCTTGCATACAATGAATGGGTCACTTCCACCTAATTCAAGCACACATTTCTTTATTTGTGATGTTGCTCTCTGAGCCACTTTTCCTCCTGCAGAAACGCTTCCCGTAAATGTGACAGCATTAACATCTTCTGAAT
>JASHSN010000055.1 GCA_030038695.1 Nitrososphaeraceae archaeon | reverse complement strand
TAATTATTATGTTACTTGCAGCCCCTAATATCGTGAGATTTCCTGCAATTGTGCTTGCAGATGCTAGCATCATCCATTGGCTCGTGTGAGCGTCTCCTGTAAATCCATTGTTTAACATTACTAGATTATATAATGCAACAAAAGGAACATTACTTAGGATTTGGCTTAGTAAAATGCTTACAACTGATATTATTGTATTACTTTGAAGAAAATTATTAGGATTTGGAGAAGGAATGTGAGACATAATAGTTGAAATTGCACCAGAAGACCAGAGCGCAGAGGTAACTACAAACATCGCAGCAAAAAATACTAAGACAGAATAGTCTACGTTTTTGAATATATCTTTGCGGTCTTTACCGCTAAGAAGGTATAGAGCACCTGCCCCTAATAATGCAATCACACTTAGATCAATGTTAGCAATATGAAGAAGATGCAGAAACTCTGAAATGATAAAACCAGCTATGGTAAGTAATAAGATAACAGAAGAGGTCTTTGCGAGATGTGAATTTTTTATTATAGATAACGAGGCGCTTTCTTCATCTACTGGGATGGCACCAGTAGTCATAGCCAGTCTTTTATCTTGATAAGTTTTCGCTGTATCTACTGCTGATAAATCCTTTCTAAAGTAAATTCGTAAAATCATATAAGCTAAAAATAGATTAATCAGGGTTGGAATTGTGAGATGAACGATAAATGTGGTAAATGGTAAAGAGATACCACTTTGGATAGCTATTAAGAGGTTTTGAGGATTTCCTATAGGTGTCATAGTACTGCCGACAGAGATGCTAAAGGCAAGCGAAATGAGCAAAACAACGGGTCTGATTCCAATATGTTTTGAAATGTAGATTATAAGGGGTATACCAAGCAACGCAATTGTATCGTTTACTAAGAATGCAGAAAGTATTCCCATACCTAAAACAAATACCAATAATAGTGAATTGACATCCTTGGCTCTTGCTAACATACGTACAGCTATTAATTTCAATACCCCTGCTCTGTCAAGCGCAGTAACTATGCTGAACATTCCAAAGAGAAATCCGATAACGTCTAGGTTAATTGACTTTAGTGCAGATTCTAAGGAAATAACTTGAAAAACAAGCATCAGTATTGCACCAATTAGCATAGATGCCCAAATTGGAATATGAAATCGCTTTCTACCTACTATAATAAGAAAATATACTATAGCAAAGACTGCTACTGCGATGATGTATTGTTGCAATGTGGTCTAGCGATTTCCTGCCACCTATTTTTGTTACCGGAGCTAGACCCGATAACACACCTACGTACCTCATAGAGGAAAATTGCGGGCTGTAGATTTTATGCACACGGTGTGTACCCGCATTATGTAGGGTGAACTAGAGGAAGAATTATTACAAAACGCAGAGACACGGAATACGTATAGAAGTACATCGGGATCCACAATACTTTTTTACCCCCTTGAAGAATTTTTATCATGAGCCGTTCCGCAAAAGAATGGTCTAGTCCGCAAACTGCGCTGGCATATCTAAATGTAGCGGACAACCTTCCGCATCGATCAGAAGGTGAATCTGTCTTGTTAGATCACCTACCTGAAAATACTAGGCGAGTTTTGGATCTAGGAACAGGAGATGGAAGATTAATTAGACTGATAAAGGTGAATCGGCCAGACATAGAAGCAGTAGCACTGGATGTCTCTCCAACAATGCTGAAATCTGCGAGAGATCATTTCGCTGGTGATTCGAGTGTTAACATTACAGAACACGACCTTAGTCAGCCTCTGCCGGATTTAGGTTACTTTGACGCAGTTGTATCAAGCTTTGCTATCCATCACCTTAAACATGAACGCAAGCGTGAACTGTACGAAGAAATTTATGATATCATCAATCCAACAGGAGTATTTTGCAATTTAGAGCATGTAGCATCACCCTCTGTAGAACTGCATGTTCGATTTCTCAATGCAATAGGATACAGTCCAGAAAAAGAAGATAAAGCTAATAGATTGCTACCAATGGAAATACAGTTAAGCTGGTTGAGAGATACGGGATTTGTGGAAGTAGACTGTTATTGGAAGTGGCTGGAGATGGCTTTGCTAATAGGATACAAAGCATGAAGGAAAAGCTAGTCTTCATGGCAGAAGGGTGGTACTACCTAGGAAATTACAACGTCTATATAGTAAAATATCGGTCAATAAGATGAGAACCTATACTAAACAGTACAAAACCTAATGATGCCTTCTATGCTATCGATTGGCTGTACGGACTGATTGGTACATCGTTTGTCGTACTCTCAGAACGGAATTGAACATGTCCAGTTCATAGCTACAGAGATGCAAAGAGAAGGATTAGATCTAAACAATGAAGAGAATTTAGATAGTTACCTAAACACGAAGTTTATGTAACTGTTGATTTGTCCTGAGAGTGTCTCTTTTAATCTCTTCATGAATTTCTCGTCTTATCCAAGAATCCGTCTCGTTTTCTTTTGCAATATGGCTAAATGCTTCAAAAGTTTCATTTTTGAGATCAGGTAAGTATGTTTGCTCCATGTTTTCGTAGAAAAAGGAGTTCAGCTGCTGATGCCACTATGCAGCCTCTTTTCTCCTCGTCCACCTTTTTTTCGCATTATTTGCTGCTCGTTCAATTTCTAACATGCAAAGACGGGGAATCTTCACTATTGTCTTGCGCAAATAATAATCACCTCTTAAAGTAAATCTTAGGCTTGAAATGGTTCGATTTATCAGAGTTAGTATCTGGAACGAAGATTCTATCATGGCTCAAGTTCTCGAACCATTAAATTGATTTGCATCTTTTTTTGTAATGTCGTGATCATTCATTGGCTCCATTACATTTCCAAGTGTTAATGCGAGCCGAATATGTATGACGCCGCTAATCATTGCGGCTGTATTAACTTCTCTCTTGTGATCCTCATGACTTGAAATACCAACGCTTATTGTTTAGTATAGTTGCTTTTTGCGTAGGCCTACGTGAGAGCCACTGGGTGTGCCAATTATGTGAGTACCGAAATCCGTGTGTTAATATCCGGTTAGACTGCAAGACTGCCGGAAAGCACACATCGTTAGGCGATAATGTTAATTGTAAACGTTCCAGATGATGGCTCATGTTCACTATCGCCAGCATAGCGAGCAGTAACTGTATGTTTACCAAGGGACATCGGGAGAGGCACCCTCACGAGGTAGGAACCGAAACCATCGGTAGTGGCATGCGTTGTAATACCAGCGACTGCAATTGTTATAGTAGCCGCAGCTATTGGCTTGTCAATATTGCCCTCACTCAGCAGATGCCCACTGAAAGGCGCTGACGGCTGTCCTTGTCTGGCGGAGTTTGGATACGTACCTATACTTAAAGTTGTACGAGTCATGGCCTGAGCGAATGCTTGGTTGGTTGATGAGATTGCTGACAGTATCAGAATTCCCGCTACAATCACAGATATTCCAATTGTTGTTGGTTTCTGTACCATATACTGATAATCTACTTTGATATTCCTAATAACTGCTATGATAGATTATTCTACCTACTGTTTGATATCACGCGTGCGGAGAGGAGAATTTTTAAAGCCAGAAGCCAACCAAAACGTAAACACGGTGATATACTTTTGTGAAACTCAGCAACAATAAACATCAATATAGAACTGATAATAACAGTGATAATCAAATTATTTGAAACGTCTTTTTTCGGCCCAGGGCTATATGATGGTACAAAAAAATGCAATCTAAGTGTGTGATCATGCATTACCTAGTAAACGACTAGATTTCTACTCCTATTCTTATATTATTGTTTACAGGCAGCGATAATCTGAAATACACACAACAGAGCATATAACAGAGCGTTACCGTTGGGCGTATAACTTACTTATGCCTTTCCGAATGTGTTTACTTCATCATTATCACAGCATGGTCTAACTTTGGTATTGATATACCGCATATAACGGCAGTGTAGTCATTTAATATGCATATCGCTAAATTAATAAAATTATCGCTAAATTAATATCCATAGTTCTCGCACCATTGTTTTGTGTTGCACAGATAGTGAGAGGACATAGCGTGTTTTGATTTGCTAGTCGAAGGACCAGGAGCAACAATCTCCCGTAAGTACACAAGGCACAGGTGGGTCGGTCGTATGATATGCAGCCAAGCTATTGTAAGTGCACATGCACAAGATCTCTTAAGGCTGCCAGAATCCATGACTATAATAAAGAATAGAACGGATACTCTTAGATTTTCATTCCCGCTATTTTGAAGATCCTCTTTTTGTGCTACACGGAATGCATCTTCCATT
>JASHSN010000458.1 GCA_030038695.1 Nitrososphaeraceae archaeon | reverse complement strand
CATAACGATACCCGGAATTGGAGAAGTCTACTCGTTATTCTAAATACTCATCGGCATGAAAATGGACCCCCTGTCGTTCGAGCTACGATTTTATTTATAATATCGGCTGCTCTTCTTTTCATACCATCTGTATTTGCAAGTACCGGAGCAAAACCTTATTCGCCAATGGCACGCAATATAGAGTCGCGAAAGATTAAGAAACGAAGGTACAAGTATTGAGTATATAGTCTTTGATGATGAAGGACATGGTTTTACAAAATACAGCAATCTTATCAAGGCTTTAAAGAAGTCTGCAGAATTCTTGGCTAACAGCTTGTCATTATAGAATCGATTATAATAACGTAAGGCGTCTTGAATTCAAATGACGATTTATCAATATTTATAAAATCATATTGGAAAGGGGACGAATGCATTGCCATGGAGTACGTGATATCCACAATGTCGTGAGAGCGAGTTCACTAAATTACTGCAATTGGTTTATACTATGCCGCGCTAAAGGGTATAGAATGTGTACCAGCGCATGGTCACAGCAGCCGAATTCTGTGACCATTTGCCTTTTCTCAGATAACAAGCGTCAGTTCTGGTTTCGGGAATCTAATGTCATGTTAATAACATGTTAGGATCCTGGTACTGATCTCCGTTAAGTCAATGTTACTAACTAAGATATACTATACTACTGATTTTAAATAATTAAAGATGGTAGTGTGTATTATATGACCCAAGTTGACTTAATCACAAATATTAAACTGGAAAGGAAATGCGCCTCAGGAGGTAAGGACACTTTGGCTAAGTATAGTGGTGTTATCTGAACCTATGGTCTGCTATCATGCTATAAGTCATATAACATGTGTAAACTCTGCATTTCTAGACTCGAAAATTGTAGAAGTACGAATTTCTTGATTTCGCCGGAATCATGCGACAAATTGATTTCGCGTCGAGTAAAACAATTTAGGTTTAAAAAAGAAGAAATGTCTTCAGATAATATTAATTGACCATATAGTATCACTACCCCATACACAGACTCATAACCTTTGAACTATTATAACCAGCAGGCGCCTTTCCTTCTGTATTTATTATATTCAATATGTCGTTCAAGTGCCTGTTCAGAATCAAAGGATGTTAGACATTCCTCACATACTTGAGATCCGGTGGTTCGCACTGTGATGTTAAGGTCTGATATTCTATTTATAGATTAGCTAAATCGATTTCAGCCACCAATTTTGACCTTATGAGTTTCCGAAGGTTAGATTTGTTTGCGATTCTGGAGTGCCTCGATTAATAGGGAGTCCCATTTTTACGCTGGTTTTTTAATGCTTCAATATACCATTCAAATTCATCAAGAAAACGCAAAACTCTATTATTGTACCTTTCATCTACTAGTTTGCCATTATCATCGAAAACCTCGTTCACTCTGGAAATAGAAAATGATGAGGGTATGGATGGTGCCCCTAACTCCGCGAATACTAATCTTAGCTGTTGTGCTGCGTTAATGCCTCCGAAAAAACCTACCGAGTACGATACAATTGCAGAAGGTTTGAAATAGTACTCTTCCAGAAAGTAATCTAGTGTGTTTTTCATCGCAGCTGACGTGTTGTGGTTATATTCGGGAGTGACAGGCATATAGCCTTCTGCATCATTAATTTTGTTTCTTAGGTCTACCAGTTGTGACGTGGGATTTGTCATTTCTTTATACATCTTATTCAGTAGTGGAAGATTTAGCTCAAGTGGATCGATAAAATATACGGTATGATCGCGACTTTTCAACTTTCCTTCCATCCAGCGGGCAACTTTGATTCCCTGTCGATTTTCCCTAACCGAGCCAACTATCAGGGCAATTCTAGCCATTCTCTCTCCCGTTTCTGATCTACTACTGGTAGTACTTAAATCCTTAGTTACTTACTTCTCCTATTAGGGCAATTCCAGCGAATAGTGTTTTGCACACATACATAAGACCTGTACCATACCATATACCAAGGAGAGATAGCTACATCATAACATTACGTACGTATGAGCCATCATTATTAGATATAGAAATATCTAAAGAGATATAGAAAGTGGTAATTCTCTAACTTTTTAAGTGTAATCGTTCCGTTCCTGTCGCCTATTTTTCCGATTCATACGAAAATATAGAATGCTTTGTTTATGACATAAGTAGCAACTTTGAACATTGCGCAGCCGTGATCACTTTTTGTTACTAGTTTTTATTCCTACTAGTACAATAATGATCAGTCACAATTATTTTGCTACGGCTATTCTAGCGTAGAGACCAAATCAAATTAACTCTAATATCACAGAAGGATCATTAGACATTTACAATATACTAAAAGGACATTAGACATTTACAACATACTAAAAAAAGTGCATGTAGGAGAAATTGAGTAGGTGTGTGTTATTTCAAGGCGATATTGTAGATAAGATTATAGAGACTATGGAGACTATGGAGACTATGGAGAATCAGCAAATTCGAGTAGCCCTAGACAAACATTGGGCCGCCTCAGCGGCTGGTGACCTAGAAAAGGAACATGATATCTACGATGATGACGTCGTAGTAGATTACCCTCAATCTCGGGAGCGTATAATCAGCCGTCATAACATACAGGCTCTTCGTGGACATCATCCATCTAAGCTAAGTGGATTCACGATTAGGAGAATAATTGGGAATGGAGACTTGTGGATCACCGAATATGTGATCGTCTATGACGAACGACCTGTCCCAACAGTAAGCATCATGGAGTTCCGTGGCGGGAAGGTCATTCACGAGACACAATACTTTACTGAACCATTTGAGCCTCCGGCTTGGCGAGCTCGATGGGTTGAAAAGGTGATCTGAGCTCGTGAAGGCTAACTCCGCTTTGTGTCAACGCAATTCTGCAAGCGATATCGACTGGCATGTCTAGGGTTGATTGGAAACCCATGCCAAAAAACTCGCACAGGGAGCGCTTTCTTTTTTGATGCTCATCTTATCGAAGCTCGATTGTAGCAGATGTTGGTCCGTCAGAAAAAGCCTGATGCTCATATCTGTGATCAAGAACATTTGAAGATGAAGGTAAGTGTCTTTTTATATAAAACAAGTATTCACCATCTTTTCATGCCCATGCGCATCGTGTTACAACCAACCTGGAACGGGTTTCGTGCCTACGACTTTTGAATGAGTGAATATTCTTAGGCTTGCAAATCAAAAGCTCGTCGAGTACTTTCCAGCCCGGGCGACCAGAGAGAACGGATGAGATATTCAATGGAAATGGCGCTTGCCATTTGCCGGTCCGCTGGAGTGAGACATAATCCTTCATGCTCACCACGCTTAACTTGTTATAATCAATTATAATATACCGTACTTTTTATAACTGCAATTTTATTTCATGTTGGACCATGAACCGCTGTATGATAGTTCCACTTCATAAGCCGTCATTGCTAGCAGTGCTGTCACGCCACATCAGGCTGTACAACTATACCATACCATAGTTGTCTTATGACAACAAAACAATTCGAAACGTTGGTGCGTTCGTATCACAAACTGGTTTATTTGAACGATCGGATAGACGGCGATGGCGTATCCTACTGCGTACTGAACTTTGGATCGTATGGAATGATGATAGAAGATATCGAGTAGGTGTGTGACGAATGAGGAAACCTGCCACTCCTTTTATAATTTTCTCGCAGCATCTACATTATTGCCGTAGCAGATTTATGTAAGAACTAGCCCACTATCACCGTAATCCTAGAGCATCTCTCAAATCTATTTCGTGATCTTGTTCCTCTGCGATAATATCTCTTAATGCTTCGGAAAGTGCAAATTCGCCAGAGCGTTCTGCTTGACGGATTCTTTCTCTGTAGCTTTTAATGGTTTCTTGTTCTTGCTTCAAATCTATCTCGAGCATCTTCTTTGAATCCTGGGAATATTCTGCGCCTTTAACGTTGACGGTTGGATCCCCGCCCAAATAGTCGATCTGCCTGGCCACTTCTAGAGCGTGTGCGAGTTCCTGAGAAGCATGCTCCTTCAACTGTTCAGCTATGTCTCCGTACTCAGCGCCTTTCAATGTCTGACTGAATACAACATACTGGATAATCGCTTTGTACTCCCTAGACAAGTCTTCATTCAACCCTCTGATTATCTCTTCCTTGCTAGAAGACGATGCTCCCTCAGCGTCTGCTACTTCAGAGCTTTTTGACATAAATTTATGGCTGTATTGTTCTTCTTAAATTTATCGGATAACCCATATATTGAGAGTATTTCAAAATATAGGAAAAGGATGGTTAGTGACCACCAGAAATAAATATGATATTTCTGTCTA